>NZ_JAGGOW010000008.1 GCF_018614135.1 Streptomyces sp. ISL-66 | reverse complement strand
GCGCCGGGCGAGGCCGCGTGCAGCAGCCGTCCGCCGGCGATGCCGGGGCCGAGCGGGGCGCCCGTACCCCGGATGTCGAAGAAGTCCCCGTTCGCGGCGGCCACCACGCGGCGCCCGGCCCCGGCGCCGTGCCGGGCGGCGGAGTCGGCGACCGTGGCGACGCCGGAGCCGCCGGAGCTCAGGTACTCGGCCCGCACGCCGGAGCGGGTGAGTTCGACGTCGAGTTCGTCGATCCGGAGCCACCGGTCGGTTTCCAGCCGGTCGTACGACTCCAGCCGGATCCCGGGGGCGATGTGCCGGGAGGTGCGGGCGGTCTCGACCCCCGCCCCTTCGCCGTCGGCCGCGGCCCGGGCCTCCGGGGCGGCGAGGACCACCGTCAGCAGGACGGACAGGACGGACAGGACGGAGAACGGGACCGGGAAGCGGAAGGGGCGCAGGGTCGGCACCCCGGCAGGATCGACCAGGTCATGGCATATGAGCACATGTACACAGCGCGCGACCGGAAACTATCAGCCATTCGCGCGCGGTCTGGCATATCTTCTACCCCGTCCGCACGTCAGCGGGCCCTTTTCATGTTTCACGTTCCCGTGGGGGGTACGACTTCATGTCCTTCAACGCGCCCGGCTCGCCGCCGGCCGGTCCACCGGCACCGGCGGCCGAACCCGTGGCCGGACCTCTGGCCGGATCGGTGGCCGCACCCGTGCTCCCCGGCCCCCAGCCGCTGCCGGGCTTCGCCCCGCAGCCCCAAGCCTTCCTGCGCTCGCCGCGGGGCGTGGCCACGGCGACGACCGTGCTGCTCGCCCTCTGTGCCGTGGCCGCCCTGTCCCTGGCGGGGACCGGCCTGTACGCCGGCGCGGTCCTGCGGGACGGGTCGTATCCGGATGCCGGTTCCGAGGAGAGTTTCACCCTGCCGGACATGCTGATGGCGCTGGCCGCCATCCTCCCGGTCCCGCTCCTGATCGCCACGGCGGCCCTTTTCATCATCTGGTTCCACCGCGTCCACCGGAACGCCGCGATCTTCAATCCGGGGGCCATCACCGAGTCCGGCGGCTGGGCCGTCGGCAGCTGGTTCATCCCCCTCGGCAACCTCGTCCTCCCGTACCGGACGGCGAAGGAGATCTGGGCCGCGAGCCTCCAGCTCGGACCCGACGGGGCCTACCGGCCCGTCTCGACCGCGCCGGTCACGTCGTGGTGGCTGCTGTGGGTTTCGTCGCTCATCGCCGAGCGCGTCTTCAGCATCGTGTACGAACGCGCCGACAGCCCGGCGGAACTCTCCTCCGCGGCCGACGCCGCCTCCGTACAGGGCCTGCTGTCGCTCGCGGCCGCCGTCCTCGCGATCCGCTTCGTACGCAAGCTGACGGCGCTGCAGACGGTCAAGGCCGCCCAGGGCCCGTACGCGGCCGTGTAGTCGGCGGTGGCCGAGCTGCCGACCGCGCCACGGGCTCCTCGGCCGAGTGGCGCGGCCCGGTAGTGGGCGCTAAGCGCCGGCGGCGGACGCGTCGGGAGCCTCGGTCCCGGGAGCCTCGGCCGTGGGACCCCGGTCGCCCGGGGCGGCGCGGCCCGGGACGGTGAACTCGCACCACACGCACTTCCCGCCGCCCCTCGGCTCCACGCCCCAGGCGTCCGCGAGCCGGTCCACCAGCATCAGCCCCCGCCCGGACACCGCCCAGTCGCCCGCCTCGCGCTGCCGCGGCAAGGCGCTGCTGGTGTCCTCCACCTCGATCCGGATCCGGCCCTCCGCGGTCAGCCGCATGCTGATGTGCCCGACGCCGTCCGTGTGGACCAGGGCGTTGGTCATCAGCTCGTCCGCCGCCAGCTCGATCTCGTCGGCCTGGTCGAACGCGCCCCAGGCCGCTGCCGCCGCCCGGATCAGGTGGCGCGCCATCGACGGGGCGTCCGCGTCGCCGGGGGTCAGGCTGTGGCTCAGGGGGCCGCCGCCGCGCGGGGCGGGCGTGCCGCGGCGGCGCAGCAGGAGCAGGGCCATGTCGTCCCCGCTGCCCGAGTCCCCGACCAGGTCGCACAGGACGTCGGCGAGCTCCTCCACGTCCACCGGGCCGCCGCGGACCGCCTCCATGAACTCCCGCATGCCGGTCTCGGAGTCGCCGTCGGGCCGTTCGGTCAGGCCGTCCGTGCAGAGCAGCAGGGTGTCGCCGGGGTGCAGCTCCAGGCTGGTGACGGGGTACCCGGAGCCACTGGGGTGGCCGCCCTCCGGCGGCTCGCCCGCCGGCAGGCCCAACGGCAGCCCGCCCGCCACCTGGATCCGGTGGCAGCTGCCGTCTCCGCGCCGCACCACCGGGTCGAGGTGTCCGGCGCGGACCAGCCGGGCCATTCCGGTGCCGAGGTCGATCTCGGCGTAGGTGCAGGTGGCGAACCGGTCCGTCTGCAGTTCCCGGAGGAAGGCGGAGGCCCGCGCCATGGCCGTGCCGGGGGTGTGCCCCTCGGAGATGTACGCGCGCAGGGCGATCCTCAGCTGTCCCATGACGGCGGCCGCGTCCGTGTCGTGTCCCTCCACGTCGCCGATCATCACCCCGACGCGGCCTCCGTCGAGCGGGATCACGTCGTACCAGTCGCCGCCGATGTCCCGGCCCATCCGGGCGGCCCGGTACCGCACGGCGATCCGCGCCCCGGCCACCTCGGGGATCCGGCGCGGCAGCATGGCCTTCTGGAGGCCCTCCGCGAGGTCGTGCTCCTGCTCGAAGAGCATGGCCCGCTGGAGGCTCTGTGCGATGCCGCTGCCGAGGGCCATCAGCACGTTCCGCTCCTCGGCGGTGAACTCGCCCTCCCACGTGTAGAGCAGCCCGAGCGCGCCGATGGGCCGGCCCTGGGCGATCAGCGGCAGGTAGACCCCGCTGCGGACGGCCAGGGGCTCGATGTAGGGCCACAGCCTCGGGAAGCGCTGCTGGAACTCCTCGCGGGAATTGATGTAGACCGGCCGCAGGTTGCGTACGGCCTCGCTCATCGGCAGTGGGGCCTCGATCCGCGTGTACTCGATCTCCGGCACGTACGAGCCGAGCTGTCCCTCGGCGACCAGGTGGATCCGGCCGCCGTCGACCACACCGAGCATGATGCTGACCGCGCCGAGATGGCCGAGGGCCTCGGGGTCCTTGAGCACGTCGGTGACGTCGTTGACGGTGCGGGCGTGGGCGAGGATCGCCGTGGTCCGCTCGACGACCCCGGTCAGCCGGCGCCTGCCCTCGTCCCGCTCCCCGCCGGCCCCGGGCTCGTCCGGGTCGTGGGCGGCGTCGCGGATGATGCCGATGATCCGGTACGGGCGCCCGTGCGCGTCCCGCAGGATGTGACCCTGGACATGGGTCCAGCCCGGGGAGCCGTCGCGGCCGCGGCTGCGGACGTACGCCCCGTAGTGGCCGCGGCCGGCCTTGAGCGCCTGTGCGACCCGCGCGTCGAGCCGGGCCTCCTCGCCGGGCGCGAGGCGGGTCCGCAGCCCGGCGGAGGTGCCGGTGAACTCCTCGGGGCGCAGGTCGACGACCTCGAGAGCGGTGGCGTCCAGAAACATCTGCCCGCTGTCGAGGTCCCAGTCGAAGGTGCCCATGCGGTTGAGCGCGAGGCTCGTGTCCGGCCCGGCGGGCCACTCGACTTGGGGGGTCACTCCCCTCTCGGCCACGCCTTCAGGGTCTCACTCTTCGGCCGTGTCCGCTGAGGGTCCCCGCGGCGCGACAGACCTCCCCGAGGGCCGGTGGCCCTCGGGGAGGTCTTCGTGCCGGGAGGAATCCGTTCGGTCACTGACCGCCGTTCCCGGCGTCGGTACCGGCGTCACCACCCTCTCCCGGCTGGGCCGGGGTCAGCAGCGGCGGCGGAGGCGGCAGGGTCCGCGTCAAGGTCACGGTCGGCCTCGGCACCGGCGGGGGCGGGGGAGGCGGAGGCGGCGGGGGCGGAGGCGGCGGAGGCGGCGGGGGCGGAGGCGGCGGGGGCGGAGGCGGAGGCGGCAGGGTCCGCGTCAAGGTCACGGTCGGCTCGGGCTCCGGCGCCACCGAGGAGGTCGAGGGCGGCGCCGGAGGGCTCGGTTCCGCCGAGCTGCGGCGCGCCGGGGGCGAGGAGGAGGCGGGCTCGGACACCGACGGGGACACGGACGGTGACTCCGAGGGGGACGGGGAGACCGACCTCAACACGGACCTCGACGGGGACTCGGACGGCGAGACCGACGGGGAAACGGACGGTGACTCGGAAGGCGACTTCGACGGGGACTTCGACGGTGACTTCGAAGGGGACTCCGAAGGCGACTTGGAAGGAGACTCGCTGGGCGACTTCGAAGGGGATTCCGAAGGGGACTTCGACGGGGACGTCGAGGGCGACTTGGACCCGGAATCCGACGGCGACGCCGACGGTGAGTGCGTGCTCGGCGGCGGCGTGGTGAACGGCGGGGTGGTGAACGGCGGCGTGGTGAACCGCGGGGTCGGGATCACCGGCGGCGGGATCGGCCTGTCGTGCTTGCCGTGGTGGTCGCCCCGGTCGCGCTCGTACCAGCGGTGGTTGCCGTAGTCGTAGATCACGAAGTTGTTCACGATGGTCACGGACGGCGCGATGACCACGACCCGCGCGGGCTGGTACGAGGTCCAGGGCTGTCCGAACCGCTTCGGGTTGGCCTTCAGCGCCACCGGCGAGCCCAGCGGGTTCCCGCAGGCGCACCGCACCCGCGGCACTCCGCGGTCGTCCACGAGCACGGCCGTTCCGGCCTGGAGGACGGCCTGGTAGCTGGTGGGCCCGCCGTCACGGTAGCCGTGGTTGGTGACCCGGCTGTCCATCCGCAGCTGCACCGGTGTGAGGGAGCGCAGGTACCCCGGCACGGCCGTCGGCTGTACGTCGAGCGTCGAGGCGAACGCGGCGTTCCTGGAGGAGTCCGCCGACAGCGACCGGATCAGCTTCTCGACATCGCAGCTGGCGACGTTCTTCGTGCCCCCGTACAACGCGGGCGAGGATCCGCTGACGCTGCGGGTCGGCGTGTTCCCCGTGGTCGAGGCGGGCTTCGACGGCGCCTGGCTCTGCGGCGGCCGGCTCTCGGGCGGTGGGGTCTCCGGAGGCGGACTCTCGGGCGGCGGCGTCGCCTGCTTGGCGGCCGTGGACGGGGTGAAGGGGTCCGGCCCCGATGCCGCGGCGGGCTGCAGGAAGACTTCCCCGGCCGCCGAGGTGCTGGTGCCGCCTCCGCCCGGCCTGGTCAGTACGACCGCCAGGGCCACGGCGGCGGCGAGGGCGACGATCGTCGTGGCGAGCCGGGGCACCGACCGCCACCACGGCTTCGACGGCGGCTCCGGGGGCACGCCCCCGGGCCCCCCGGGAGGGGCGGGCGGTGGGGGTGGCGGAGGGCCTTCCCGTCCGCCGGACAGCGGCCCGGAAGGCGGTCCCGTGGGGCGCTCGGACGACGGCGGCTTCGGCGGCGGCTGTGAGGGCCTTGACGGCCACGGCGGCTGCTGGCCGGAGGGTTGTGTGGTCACGGGCTCTTCTTCCCAGGCGGAGGGGTTCCGGTCCCCTATGGACGTTCCGCACCACATCCGGATATATCCGGATCTGATGCACTCCTGGCGACCATTGTGTGCGCCGTCCGGGTGGTGGCCGCAAGCGGAGCGTGCCTACGGTTGCTGGGTGAGCCCTACATCGACACCGACCGTACGAGCCTGGCGCGACGCACTCGTGGTGGTCATCGCGGGCTTCGCGGTGATGGCCGTCGTGGCCGCCGCGGGTCTCGTCCTGGCCGGCGCCGGCGATCTGCCGGACGGCGCGTTCCCGCACGTGGTCGCCGCCGTCGTCCTGATGGCCGCCGGCGGCTCGGTAGAGGTGACGGGCGGGGCCGGTTTCCTCGCGGGGGCCGACGCGAGCCTGTCCGTGCTCCCCTTGTCCGTCAGCCTGGCCGGCGCGCTGACCGCCGGCTGGCTCTTCCTGCGGCCCCTGCACAACCGGGCGGTGGCCGGAGCACGCGAACTCCTCGCCCGCGCGGCCCCCTTGGTGCTCCTGTGGCTGCTCGCGCTGACCGGCACCGCCTTCCTCGCCCGGCACAGTTTCGCGATCTCCACCGGGGACAACCCCTTCGGCGAGATCAGCGAAATCCTCGACTCCGCCCCGACGGTGGGCTTCGAGGCGGCGATCCCGGCCACCCTCGGCTTCGGACTCCTGTGGATCCTGGGCCTGTTGCTGATCGCCCTGCTGGTCTCGCGCCGCGCGCCGCTCCCGGCCGGCCTCGTCCGCTTTCACACGGCGGTGCGCCCGGCGGCCTTCGCCGTGGTCGCGCTGCTCCTCGCCTACGTGGTCCTCGGCGTCGGTGTCGGCGTGGTGGTGGCCGCGACCCAGGGCCATGCCGCCCGGACCCTGGCGGTGATCCTGCTGGGCCTGCCGAACCTGGCCTGGCCGGCCCTGACCCTCGGCCTGGGCGGAGCCTGGGAGGGCAAGGCCGACGGGCCCTTCGGGCTGCCGATGCCGCAGGTGCTGGACCAGGTGCTGCGGGCGACCGGGTCCGGCTCCGACTCCGGGTCCGACCTGTCGTCGGTCGACGTGGCCTCGCTCGCGGAGCGCGACGCCCGCGCGTGGTGGCTGGTGCCGATCGCCCTCCTCCTGCTGCTCGGCGCGGGTGCGCTGGCCGCCGCCCGCTCGCCGGCGCACGTCCGCCCGTGGCAGCACGCCCTCCACCTGGCAGTGGCGCTGGCACTGGCCACCATCGTGGTCTGCCTGCTGGCCCGGATCCAGGCCCAGTTCGGCCTGTCCCTGCTGGGCATCGGGGACGTCGGGGGCGGTCTCGGCGGCGAGGTGGAACTGCGCCCGGTCCTGTGGCGCACGGTCGGCCTCGCCTTCGTCGCGGGCGGGGTGGCGGGCTTCCTCGGCGCCCTGCTCCCCCACCGCCGCCGCTGACCTGGCGTTGACCGGGAATCGAATCGACCGGGGTTCGACCTGGCATTGACCGGGCGGCCGACCAGCCGGCCGCGGCGCTGTGGAGACCGACGCCGGAGTGTCGACCTCGGGTCGATCGTCGGGTCGTTCTCGGGGCGTTCTCGGGGCGTTCTCGGGGCGATCTGCGGGCCGATCTCGGCCGGAACCGTGCCGAGTCGGTCGGCCCGCCGAAACCGCGATTGCGCCGTACGGGTGAACGGGCCGAAATCGATTCATTGGCGAATCGTTTCTGCATGTCACGCTCGCCTCCGTGAACATGAACAAAGGCCTGTTCCGGCCGCTCCACGCCGCTGGCCTGCTCGCCGTTTCCGCGCTCGCGCTGACCCTGTCCACCGCGCTCCCCACCCAGGCGACCGGCCCCGGTGCCCGGCACCTCTCCGGGGACACCGGCCACAAGGGCGCGGGTGCGGAAGCCGTCTCCGTCAGCCGGGTGTTCTGCCCGCGCGACACCGACGTGCGGTCCGGCGGGTACTCCACCACCCACTGGGACCGCGCCCCCGGCGGGGCACTCCGGTACACCGTCCTGGCCAGCCACCCGCTGGTCGGCCCGGACGGCCGCGAGGGCTGGTACGCCTCCGCCTCGCACGCCGAGATCACGGCCCACGTCCTGTGCGCACCCTCCCCGGACATCGCGTAGGACTTGTCCGGACGATCATGTGGCTACTCCGCGTCGCGGGGTGATGTGGCGGTCGATGACCCACAGGAGTTCACCCCGCCCTCGGCTTGGTCGATGTCCAGGCCGCGTTCTTCCGCGAGCTCACGGCGGAGGGCTTCGCGAAGGTCTTCGCCGTCCTCGACGTTTCCGGTGCTGAGGACCGCGACGCCGGGCCGGGGCGGGTACACCGCAGGGGGTAGGCCGGCTACCCCCGTGGTGTGGCCCGGAGATCAGCCCGGGGTGGGTCGAGAAGCCTCCACCGCCCGGGCTACGTTTTCCGCCGTCCCGTGCGACGTGGACCAGACGACGGAGGAACGATGAAGCTCACGACGAAGGCCGCCCTGACCCTTGCCGCGGTCCCGGCCGCGCTGCTGCTGCTCGCGGGGCCGGCCTCCGCCGGCTCCGGTTTCGATGTCACCGGCACCGGCGGTGACATCGGCGGCGCCTGGGCGCACGGATACTACGGAAAGGCGGCCGACGGCCGGGTCCACCTGAGCGGCGAGCTCAAGGACACGGCGGGCGACGGCAAGGGCGCGGCGCTCAAGATCCACGCGGTGTACTCGGACGGCGGCACCCGCGACGCACAGGTCTGGAACACCCGCGGCAACCAGACGGTCGTGGGCATCGGCGAGTACACCTTCGCGGGGAACGTGCGTCGTATCGAGCTCACGGAATGCTTGCTGTACCGCGGAAGCGACGGCAACGTTTACGTGGGCACCTGCGCCGCGGGCGCGGAAGTCCTGTACTTCTGACGCTCGCTCCATCGAGACCACCCGGGCTGCGCAGGCGTGATGACGGCATCCGCGGAAGGATCGCACTCATGAGAGTCGTGGTGCTGTCCGATACGCATGCGCCCCGGCGCTGGAAGTCCTGCCCGCCACAGGTTGCCGAGCACCTGCGCGAGGCGGAGGTGATCCTGCACGCGGGCGACGTCTGCACCGCGGACGTCCTCGACGAACTGGCCCAGTACGCGCCCGTCCATGTCGTCATGGGCAACAACGACGGGCCTGACGTCGCTGTCTGGGGCGCGCCGCAGACCTTGCAGCTGACCCTGAACGGCCTGAGCCTCGGCATGATCCACGACAGCGGCCAGAAGACCGGGCGGACCGGCCGGATGCGCAACCGGTTCCCCGAGGCCGATCTCGTCGTCTTCGGGCACTCGCACATCCCGATGGACGAGACCGGTGACGGCGTACGGATCTTCAATCCCGGCTCGCCCACCGACCGGCGCCGTCAGCCGCACGGCACCCTCGGCGTCCTGGACATCGAGGACGGAGAGCTGATCGGCGCCAGGATCGTGAACGTGACGTAGTCGGCCGGAAGCAGCCCGGAGGAGGTCGCTCCGTGGCCTTCCACATCGAGCCCTCTCTGCGATGGCCGGACCTGGATGCTCCGTCCCGGCCGGCTGCCGGGACGGAGCGAGGGGCGAAGCGGGTCGGGATCAGCGGGTGCTTGCGCGTCGGCGCCGATGGAGCACGGCGGCTCCGCCCGCGAGGGCGAGTGCCGTGCCGGAACCGCCGGCGAGGAGCAGGGTGGAGGACGGGGCGTCGTCCTCCGTGCGCTGGAGGCTGTAGCCGCTGGAGTAGCCCTTGGCGTCGTACTCCGAGCCGGGCAGCTTGTCGGCGTAGCGGGCCTTGACCAGTTTCTGGTAGTCGCTGAGCGACACTGACGCCTCGCCGCCCAGTCCTTGCCGGGCCTGGTCGTTGAGTGGTTCGACGGTGGTCAGCTTGAGTTGGTACCAGCCGCGGATCTGCGGCTCGGTGAAGACCAGCGTGCCGAGGGTGGCCTTGCCGGCGTATGTGGCGTCGCTGTCGCCGTCGCGTACGGCTGCCAGGTGCCAGCCGCCGCCCTGGGTGGGGGCGAGCATGACGGTGGCGTCGCGACCGTTGACGGTGGTGCTCAGCGAGGAGACCAGCTGGGTCAGCTTGATCGCCTCGGTGGGCAGTGGCCGGGCGGTGCCCGCGACGAACCCCGGGGTGATCTCGTTCAGCGCCACCGGGTCTTTGATCGTGAAGACCGGAAGGCCCTCGCAGGGCTCGGCCGTCTCGGGGATCGTCTGCACCGGCCCGCCGGCGCCGCCGGTGGGCACCGCGGTGCGCAGGAAGCGGCAGACGGCGTTGCGGACGCCGGTGGACTTCACCGCGTCGAGGGCGGCCTGGTAGTCGGGGATGTCGGCCGGGAGGGGGTCCTTGGCCGGGGCCGCGTGCGTCGGACCGATGACGGACAGCAGTGCGGACGCGCTGACTGCGATGACGAGGGACAGACGGGAGGAGCGGGAGGCCGCCCGCTTGCCGGACGTTTTGGTGCCGCTGGTGTCGACCATGTCGCCTGCCTTAGCGGGAGATACCGATGCGGGAGTGGGTCCACTTGGACGAGCTGTTGCTCACGTAGTCGTTGTAGTTCCACCACGTGTACGTGGTGGTGTCCGGCCACGGGTCGGCCACAGCGATCGTGTTGTTCGAGGTGTCGAAGCCGTAGACCACGTTCATGTGACCGCCACCGGAGGTCCACCCGATGCGGGCACCGATCGGCCGGGCCGCCTTGACGTCGGTGTACACCTGGTTGAACGTGGCCGCGCTGCTCAAGCCGGAGCCGGTGTGGGCCATGCCGAGGCTGCTCCAGCCCCTGGCCATGTCGTCGAGCGTGGCGGGCTGGTTGTTGCAGCCGTAGGAGGGCTGGGCCCGGTTGCAGAAGTCCGTCTGTGTGGAGCCGAAGCCCTGGAACTTGGCGATGGTCAGCCCGGAGGCGGCCCAGCACCACTGGGTCTTCTCCTGCTTCAGCATGGTGATGGTGTCCTGGCCCGCTTCCGCGTGAGCTGTGCCTCCCGCGGCCGCGAGCGATCCCGAGGCGGCCAGCGCGATGGCCAACGCCGTGGTTCCGTTCCTGAACCTGCCCATATTCCTGCCTTCCCCTGAGGGGTACAACGAGCGGGGCAATCTGGCACGCATATGACAGCGCATCATGTCCCGGTCACATAGGGCGTTGCAGGAAATTCACCCGTATTGATCATTTGCCAGGTGATCATGTGATTCGAGTACTCACAGGTCAGGTCAGGTCGGGTCAGAACACCGGCATCGCCCACCCCGGCGGTGTCGGCGGCGGGCCGTCGGAGGCCTCGTCCGGCCCCGCCGGCACCGTACGCCCGGGCAGCCCTCCCACCGCTTCCCGGCCCGCCCGCCGCAGCGCCCCCGTGAACGCCAGGCAGCTTTCCCAGCGGTCCTCGGGAGACTTGGCGAGGGCCCGCGCCAGCACCTCGTCCACCTCCGTCGGCAGATCCGGCCGCAGCGAGGTCACCGGTGGCGGCCGGTCGTACTGGTGGGCCCACAGCAGCGCCATGTCCTCGTCGCGCTGGAACGGCGGAACGCCCGTCAGCGTCTCGTAGACCACGCACGCCAGGCCGTAGACGTCGCAGCGCCCGTCGACCGGCTTTCCGGCGATCTGTTCCGGCGCCACGTAGTCCAGGGTCCCCACGAACTGTCCGACGCTCGTGAAGCCCGTCAACGACAGTGATTTCTTCGTCAGCCCGAAGTCGGTGAGGTACACGTGCTCCGGATGGTCGACGTCCGTGCCCTGCGCGACCAGGATGTTGCCGGGTTTCACGTCGCGGTGGACCAGGTCGTGGTCGTGCGCCGCGTCCAGCGCCGAGGCGACCTGCCCGGCGATCCGCGCCGCCGTCTCCACGGACATCGGACCGGTCCGGTCCATCACGGCCCGCAGGTCCTCGCCGGCCACGTACCGCATGGCGATGTACAGCAGCCCGTCCGTCTCCCCCGCCTCGAAGACGGGCACGATGTGCGGGTGGTCGATGGCCGCCGCGACCTTCGACTCGTGCGCGAACCGCTGCCGGAAGGTGTCGTTGCGCGCCAGCGTGGGCGCGAGGAGCTTCAGTGCGACCGTCCGGTCGAGCCGTACGTCGTGCGCCCGGTAGACGACGGCCATCCCGCCCCGCCCTATCTCGTCCTCCACGACGTAGCCGGCGATCCGCCGTCCCCGCAGGTCGGAGGCGCGGCCTCGGACCGGTTCCGCGCCCGGGGCGGAGCCCATCACCCCACCTCCGGCCCGGGCAGTTCGACGATCTTCGTGGGGTCGTGCCGTACGTCTCGTACGTCGGCCCCTCCTTCGGTGTCCGGTTCCTCGGGCGCCGTCTGCCGCACGGGCGGGGCACCCGGTCCCGCGACGACGGCGTAGGTCATGAGGCGGCTCCCGTCCCCGTACATCCAGCGTCCCGAGGGCGCGTCGTAGAGCCACACGGACCCCCCCTCGATGACGACGCCGGCACGCAGCCCCCGTACGGCACGCCGGAAGGACTCGGCATCGGTGCGCCCGCGTGCGAGGTCCGCCGCCGCCTTCCGGTAGCGTTCCAGGTCGTCGGCGCACCGGTCGAGCAGCGGCTGCGGGTTCTCGCTGCGCGACACCGGTCGGCCGCCGGTCGGCGGGGGCTGCGGAACGGGGACCAGCATCCGTCCGTCCACCCAGGCGGACCAGCCGTTCGCGCACAGGACCTCCCCCCACTCGCCGCGCCGGGACACCAGCTGCACGGGCAGGAACTCGTCGAGCGGCACCGTGGGGCGGGACAGGTCGGGGGTCTCCCACGCGGCAAGCCCCTCCTGCGGGACGATGTGGGTGGGTCGGAAGTCCGCGGCTTCGCCGGGGCTGGTCATGGCGGCTACTTCCGCATGATGGCCGGCTCGTGGCGGCGGAGCACCCGGATCACCAGCACGCCGAACAGCACGCACAGGGCGACCAGCATGCCCATCTCCACGAGCCACAGACCGGGATCGTGATCGAACAGCGGGTCCTGGGTGATCTTGCCGGGCACGATGGCGCCCAGGTCGATGGTGTTCGACATCGCCCCCATGGCCCACCGCGCCGGGACGAACCAGGCCAGCTGCTCGAACACGGGAACTCCGGTGAGTTTCAGCAGGGAGCCGCAGAAGACGACCTGGACGATGGTGAGCAGGACCAGCAGCGGCATCGTGACCTCCTCCTTGCTCACCAGGGCGGAGATCAGCAGTCCGAGCAGCATGGCGGTGACGGACAGCAGGGCGACGGCGAGAGTGAGCTCGATCAACGGTGGCAGGAAGACGCCCTTGCCTCCCGGGGCGTTGGTCTTGACGCCGGCGAGGCCGACGAGGGTGAGGACCACGGCCTGGGCGAGGGTGACCGTGCCGAGGACCACCACCTTGGACATCAGGTAGGCGGATCTGGACAGGCCGACGGCGCGTTCTCGCTGGTAGATGACGCGCTCCTTGACGAGTTCGCGCACCGCGTTGGCGGCCCCGGTGAGGACTCCGCCCACGCACAGGATGAACAGGGCGTTCAGGGCCGTCTCCGGCGAGAGGACGCTGCCGGCCAGCGCGCGGGCCATGGCGCCCATGACGAACGGCAGCGCGACCATGATGATCAGGAACGTGCGGTCGGCGCAGAGCACGGCGGCGTACCGGCGGATCAGGGTGGAGAGCTGGGAGCCCCAGCTCTGGGCCTTGGGCGGCGGCCTCGGCACGACACCGGCGGCACGCTCGGCCTCCCCCGCGACCGGGAGCCGGCCGGCGGCGACGTCGACGTAGTGGCGTTGCCGCGGTGAGGCCCGGTGTTCCCCGGCCCAGTCGCGGTGGCGCTCGTTCTCGAAGGCTTCGAAGGCCTCGGGCCACTGGTCGTAGCCGAAGAATCCGAGTGCCTCGTCGGGAGGGCCGTAGTACGCGACGCGCCCGCCGGGCGCCAGGACCAGCAGGCGGTCGCAGACGCTGAGGTTGAGCACGCTGTGGGTGACGACGATGACCGTGCGGCCGTCGTCGGCGAGGCCCCTCAGCATGTGCATCACGGAGCGGTCCATGCCCGGGTCGAGCCCGGAGGTGGGCTCGTCCAGGAAGAGCAGGGAGGGCTTGGTCAGGAGTTCCAGAGCGACGGAGACCCGTTTGCGCTGGCCGCCGGAAAGGCTGTGGATGGGCTGGTTGGCGCGCTCCCGCAGGCCGAGTTCGCCGATCACCTCGTCGACCCGGGCCTGGCGTTCGGCCTTGGCGGTGTCCTGCGGGAACCGCAGTTCGGCGGCGTAGACGAGGGCGCGGCGGACGGTCAGCTGCGCGTGCAGGATGTCGTCCTGCGGGACGAGGCCGATGCGGCTGCGCAGTTCGGCGTAGTCGCGGTAGAGGTCGCGGCCGTCGTAGAGGACGGTGCCCTGGTCGGCGGGGCGCAGGCCGGTCAGCGCGCCGAGCAGGGTGGACTTGCCGGCACCGCTGGGACCGACGACGGCGAGCAGGCATTTGGCGCCGACGGGGAAGGAGACCTGCTCGAGGAGGGTCTTGCGGCCGTGGTCGACGGCGACGGTGAGGCCCTGGACGTCCAGGGAGATCTCGCCGGTGTCGACGTACTCCTGGAGCTGGTCGCCGACGAGGCAGAAGGCGGAGTGGCCGATGCCGACGACGTCGGCCTCGCCGATGCCCGCGGGGCGGACGAGGCGGGCGCCGTTGAGGTAGGTGCCGTTGTGGCTGCCGAGGTCGGCGATCTGGTAGGTGCCGTCGGCGAGGGCGCGCAGTTCGGCGTGGTGGCGGGAGACGACGAGGTCGTCGATGACGAGGTCGTTGTCCGCGGCGCGGCCGATCCGGACGGCGGTCCTGTCGGTGAGCGGGCGGATCGAGGCGGCCCTGCGGAAGGTGCCGGTCATCGCCGGGGGGGAGACGGGCGGGGGGCGGTCCCCGGCGGGCTCGACGAGGCGTACGCGCGGGCCGTCGTAGGCGCTGCCCAAGCGGAGCTCGCTGCCGACCCCGACGGCCCATTCTCGGACGCGGTGGCCGTCGGCCCAGGTGCCGTTCGTACTGCCCTCGTCCTCGAGCGTCCAATGGTCGCCGTCGGGCCGCAGGACGGCGTGGTGCCAGGAGACGCGGGCGTCGTCGAGGCAGATCTCGCAAAGCGGGTCGCGGCCGAGGTGGTACGTCCGGCGGGGGCTCAACGCGGTGGAGCCCCTGTCGGTTTCCAATACGAGCTCGGGCGCGGTCGCCGCACCGTGGCGCTGGACCATGAACAGATTTTCCCACGTTCCGGGCGGCCCGGCACAACCGCAGGTCAGGGCGGCACTATGGGTAATGACAACGGTCCCCGTTGCAGCCTTTGCCCATCCTCCTGAGGTGCGCTTCACTTCAGGTGCCGCATCCGGCAGCAGCACCGGACGATTGACGGGGGATGCCATGAGCGCGCACGACCACGCGCCGCACGACCACGACGGGCCGGCCCGCGCCGCGCACGCCGAAGGGCACGCCGACGGCCACGGGCACGGGCACGGGCCGGGCGGTCACAGCCACGGTGTCGCCGCCGACGCCGACCGCCGCTGGCTCGGCATCTCCCTCGGGCTGATCGTCGGCTTCATGGCCGTCGAGGTGGTCATCGGCATCGTGGCCCAGTCCCTGGCCCTGATCTCCGACGCCGCGCACATGCTGACGGACGCCGTCTCGATCGTCCTCGCGCTGGTCGCGATGCGGCTGGCCGCCCGCCCGGCGCGCGGTGGCTTCACGTACGGCCTCAAACGCGCGGAGATACTCTCCGCCCAGGCCAACGGGCTCACCCTGCTCCTGCTGGCGCTCTGGCTGGCGTACGAGGCGGTGCGCCGGCTCGTGGATCCGCCCGCCGTGCAGGGCGGGCTGGTGCTGGTGACGGCGCTCGCGGGCATCGTGGTCAACATCGCGGCGGCCTGGTGCATCTCCAAGGCGAACCGCACCTCACTGGCCGTCGAGGGCGCCTACCAGCACATCCTCAACGACCTGTTCGCCTTCATCGGCACCGCCGTCGCCGGCCTGATCGTGCTCACCACCGGATTCCGGCAGGCCGACTCGATCGCCTCGCTCGTCGTGGTCGTCCTGATGGTCAAGGCGGGCTACGGGCTGGTCCGCGAGTCCGGCAGGATCTTCCTGGAGGCCGCTCCGGCCCACGTGGACCCGGACGCGGTCGGCGACCGGCTCGTCGGGCAGCCGCCCGTCACCGAGGTCCACGACCTGCACATCTGGACCATCACCTCCGGGCAGGCCGCACTGTCCGCGCACGTCCTGGTGGCGCCGGAAGGCGACTGCCACGCCGTGCGCCGGGACCTGGAAGCCCTGCTGTCCAAGGAGTACGGGATCACCCACACCACCCTCCAGGTGGACCACGCCCAGGACTCCCTCCTGACGGTCGGCCGCGGCCCGGGCGTGGATCCGGCCGACCCGCACTGCGCGGACTCCCACGGCCCGGTCCACCGCCACGGCCCGCACGCGCACTGACACGTCGGGCGCACGGGAGCGCCGGACGCCCCGCTCCCCTCCCGCACGTTCCGCACGCCCGCACATGCCTCACATCCCGGGCACCGCGGTGAGCGGTGACCGCGCGGGGCAGACATCACCCCATGACCGCGAAACGAAGCGCCGGACTGCTCCTCTTCCGGGAGAGCGCGGCGGCAGGCACCGAAGTACTGCTCGGCCACATGGGCGGCCCGTTCTGGGAGCGGCGCGACGGGGGCGCCTGGTCGATCCCGAAGGGCGAGTACGGGCCGGAGGAGGACCCGCGCGACGCGGCCCGCCGGGAGTTCGAGGAGGAGATCGGGCTGCCGCCGCCAAAGGGCCCGTACCTGCCGCTGGGCGAGGTGCGGATGACCGGCGGGAAGGTCGTGACCATCTGGGCGGTCCGCGGCGACCTGGATCCGGCGCTGGCGGTGCCGGGGACCTTCAGCATGGAGTGGCCGCCGAAATCGGGCCGGACGGCGGACTTCCCCGAGCTGGACCGGGTGGAGTGGTTCGCTCCCCCGGCGGCCCGGGACAAGCTGGTGGTGTCTCAGATTCGTTTCCTGGAAAGGCTGTTGGAACTCCTGGAGAACGAGGGTTGACCTTTCTTTTACTTGCCAACAAACCACACCTGCATGGACATTGCACGTATGACGAACGTCGTGCTGGTGGGAACCCTGGATACCAAGGGTGTGGAGTACGGCTGGTTGCGCGAGAGGCTGCTGCGTGCCGGCGTCGAAGTGGTCATGGTCGATACAGGAATCATGGACGAGCCCCGCGTGCCCGCCGATGTACCGTGCGAAGCGGTGGCGCGCGCGGCGGGAACGGAACTCTCAGAGCTGCGCACGGCCGCCGACCGGGGCGCGGCCGTCACCACGATGGCCCGGGTCGCGGAGGCGACCCTCTTACGGCTGCACGCCGAAGGCCGGCTGCACGGAGTCCTCGCGATCGGCGGCAGCGGCGGGACCTCCATCGCCACCCGGGCGATGCGCGCGCTGCCCCTGGGCGTTCCGAAGGTGATGGTCTCCTCGATGGCGTCCGGGGACGTGGCCCCGTACGTCGGATCCGCGGACATCACGATGATGTACAGCGTCGTGGACATCGCGGGGATCAACAGCATCTCCGCGCCGGTCCTGACCAATGCCGTCGAGGCCGTCGCCGGGATGGCCAAGGGCTTCGAGCGCGCCTCCAGGGAGCTGCGGCGGCCGGCCCGGCTGGGCGAGGGCAGCCGTCCGCTGGTCGCGGCGAGCATGGCGGGGGTGACCACGACCGGCGTGGACGCCGCCCGCGAGCGGCTGACCGAGCTCGGCTACGAGGTACTGGTCTTCCACGTCAGCGGCTCCGGCGGCCGCACCCTGGAGACCCTGGCCGGCCAGGGGATCTTCGCCGGCGTCCTCGACCTCACGCTCAGCGAGCTCGCCGACGACCTGTGCGGCGGCATCCTCACCGCCGGACCCGACCGGCTCCGCGCGGCCGGACGGGCCGGGATCCCGCAGGTGGTGAGCCTGGGGGCGCTGGACATGGTCAAGTTCGGCCCGATGGAGAGCCTGCCGGAACGGGTCCGCTACCACCGCCGGGTCCGCGTCCACAACCCCTCGATCACGGTGATCCGCACGACCGAGGCCGAGTGCGCGGAACTCGGCCGCCGGGTCGCCGCCAAACTCCGCGCGGCCACCGGCCCCACGGAGGTCTGCGTCCCACTTCGCGGACTGTCCACGCTCGGCGCCCCCGGCGGCCCCTACCATGACCCCGAAGCCGACGGGGCACTGTTCTCGGCGCTGCGCGACGGGCTTCGGGGCAGCGCCGCCCGGCTCTACGACTACGACACCCACATCAACGACCCGGCCTTCGGACGGGCGGCCGCCGACCGGCTGCACGCCATGATCGGCGCCCGGGCCGCAGCTGCCTGACGCCCCCGCTCCGCCCGCCCTCGCCGAGAGCACCGCACGGCAGGGAACCAGCCGTGGCCGGAACGTGTCCCAGGGGATGGCCGGTCGCCTGGGACGACCGGCCCCGAGACGCGGTCACGGCAGGGCACGGCAGGACAGGGGGAAGCAGAAGGCATGAACGGCATGTGGACGGTTCCCGGTTACTCGCAGATCCGCGAGCTCGGCTCGGGCGGCAGCGGCCGCGTGGTGCTCGCCGTCCACGACGGCACCGGCACCGCGGTCGCGGTGAAGTACCTCAACGACAGGATGCTCGAAAACCCCGCCTTCGTCCGGGAATTCCGGGCGGAGGCCCAACTGCTCGGCGCGCTCGGCTCGCCGTACGTGGTCGGGCTGTACGAGTACGTGGAGGCGCCCGGCGGCGCCGCCATCGTGATGGAACTCGTCGACGGCATCCCGCTGAACGCCCTGCTCAAGCAGTGCGGGCGGACCGGCCCCGAGGCGGCGCTGGTGCTGCTGAAGGGCTCCCTGCTCGGGCTGGCCGACGCGCACCGGGCCGGTGTGGTCCACCGGGACTACAAGCCGGCGAACGTCCTGGTCGCGGCCGACGGCACCTCCAAGCTCGTCGACTTCGGCATCGCCACCCCCATGGGCACGACTCCGGGCGCGGCGGGAACCCCGGCGTACATGGCCCCGGAGCAGTGGCAGGGCCGCCCGGCCTCCCCCGCCGCCGACGTGTACGCGGCGACGGCGACCTTCTTCGAGTGCCTGACCGGCCGCAAGCCCTACGACGGGCAGAGCTTCGCGGAGCTCGCGGTCCAGCACGTCGAGGCGCCGGTGCCCGAGACCGAGGCACCGGAGCCGGTGCGCCCGCTGATCCGGCGCGGACTGGCGAAGGCCCCGGAGCAGCGGCCCGAGGACGCCGAGGCGTTCGTCGCGGAGCTGGAGGCGGTGGCACAGGCGGCGTACGGACCCCAGTGGGAGGAGCGCGGCCAGCGCAAGCTGGCCGCACTGGCGGCCCTGCTGCCGCTGCTGTTCCCCTCGGCGGGCGCCCCGGCGCACGGCACCACGGCGCTGGCCACGACCACCCTGCCGCCCAGGCCGCCGGCCGGCTGGACCCCGGGCCGGCGCGGCCTGGTCGCGGCCGGGGCGACGCTGGTGCTGGGCGTGGTGGCCGTGTTCGGCTACCAGGCGGTCGGCGCGGAGCCGGGCGGGGCGAGGGCGCTGAACGCCTTCGCGACGTCCAGCGCGTCGGCGGCGGGCCCGGGCTCCCCGACGCCGATACCGAGCCCGTCGGCCTCCCCCTCGGCGACGCCCTCACCGTCGCCGTCGCCTTCGGCGTCGGCGTCGGCGTCCGCGAGCCCGACGCCGAGCCCGAGCTACACCACGACGCCCACGACGACCCCGACGGCGACCTGGACTCCGACCAAGTCCGCGACCCCCACGCCGACCCCGACCCCGAAGGTCAAGATCTCCGCGGTGAACGTCCGAAGCCTCCGGCCGACGGGCCCGGGTGCGGCCGAGGCCGCCTTCTCCGTCGACAGCGACGGCTCGGGCCCGTACACGCTGGTCGTCGAGTGGTTCACCGGTGACGTCAAGGGCGCACTGACCGTCCCCGACGGGCGCCCTCAGACGGTCGAGTTCGGGCCCGGGAGCCTGGGTACGACAACCGTCGCGCACACCTTCGCGCCCAGCGCCGGCTGCTACTGGAGCGTCCGCGCCACTACCAAGCCGGCCGCCGCCAATCAGAGTTCCGTCCAGAGCATCTACATCCGAGGATGCAAGCCGTCATGAGCGATCCCCGCGCCCCGCAGGGCGACGACGACTACAGCGCCACCGTCCTCGGCAGCCACTGGATCAGCGGGCCACCCCAGGGCCCGGCCGAGACCAGGCGGTTGGAGACGCCGGGCGAGGACGCGACCCGGCAGACGGCGGTACCGGGCGGCGACGAGACCCGGCGGTTGCCGGACGGGGCCCGGCCGGACCGCGTCGAGGGATCGGTGCTGCGGTTCGGTCCCGGAGTGACGGCCGCTCTCCCCCTGCCGTTCCCGCTGCACCCGCAAACGGCTCCGCCCGGCCGGAAGGGCGAATGGCGGCGGTACGCCCTGGCGACCGCGGTCCTGCTCGCGGTCCTGGCCTACCTGGGCTGGCAGCACTACGGCCCGGCCCTGGAGGTCCGGGACGTGGCGGTCACCACCGACGCCGGGGGTCCCGCGTGCGACGCGACTGCCGACGTGGTGGCCGTCGTACGGACCAACGGGCGCGCGGGGGTCCTCACCTACCGCTGGCTGCGCAGCGACGGCACGCGCTCCGAGCAGCTGATTGAGCGGGTGCCCAGCGGGCGGCGGGAGGCCAGGCTGCACCTGCTGTGGACCTTCCAGGGCGCGGGGACCTACCCGGCGAAGGCCGAGCTCCAGCTGGTGTCGCCGCAGCGGCGGACGGCCTCGGCGGAGTTCACGTACCGCTGCCGCCCCTAGCGGGCTCCGCCGTTCGGACTACGGTCCCGGCCCGCGCCCCGTCCTTCCGGCCGGGGCGGCCGGGGCCGTGCGGCCGAGGCGCGCACACACCCCGCGCTGGTTGACTCGAAGGTGTTGACGAGGACGCCGGGCGCTCAGGACGCCCCGCCCTCGAGGCACCCTTGCCGCCACGTTCCAGCCGGCGATACACCCCAAACGGAACGTGGCTGTCCCGCACGGATGCCAAGTCCGCGCGGGAGGCCCGCAGCCGCTTTGGGGAGTGGCTGCGGGCCGTCTCGCCCGCCCGTCCGTGGCGGGGCGGTTCAGGCCCCCCTTGCAGGCCCCCTTACAGGCCCCCTTTCAGGCCTCTCGTTCAGGCCCCTCCCGTTCGGGCCGCTCCCCTTCAGAAGCGTGCGTGCGCCGTGATGTCCGCCTCGAACTGCCCCGTCATCGCCGGGGTCACCGTCGGCCGGCACTGCGCGACCGCCGCCAGGTAGTCCTCCGTGCTCGCGCCCAGCTGGGCCGCCGCCGCGCCCCGCGCGCCCACCGCTTCCAGGTCCCGCTCGAAGGACACCTGCGCCGCGATCCGCGCCGCGTGCTCGATGTCGGCCGGGGTGAACAGCTCGCTCGCCTCCACCAGCGCCGCCACGTCCACGTCGCCCCGTCCCGCCGTGTAGCGCGACCAGATCGCGTGGCGGGCGCCCGCGTCCGGGGTGCCGATCGGGATCAGGTAGTCGAAGCGGCCGGGCCGCAGGAAGGCCGGATCGAGCGAGCGGATGGAGTTGGTGGCGCAGACCAGCAGCCGTTCGTCGCCCTCCCGGAAGCCGGGTATCAGCTTGAGCAGCTCGTTGGTCACTCCGTGGATCCCACCGGGCTGCGCGGGCTCGGTGCGCACGGGCGCGATCTCCTCGACCTCGTCGATGAAGACGAGGACCCGCTCCAGCTCGGCGATCCGGGCGAACGCGTCGCGCAGCGCGGCCGACAGGTTGCCCTCGTCGGCGAGGCGGGAGGGCAGCAGTTCCACGAAGGGCCAGCCGAGCCGGGAGGCGATGGCCCGCGCGAAGGTGGTCTTGCCGGTGCCGGGCGGTCCGAAGAGGGTGATGGCGCGCGGCGGGCGCACCCCGTGCGCGGCGGCCCGCTCCGGTTCGGCGAGCGGCAGCACCACGCGCCGCTCGATGAGGTCCTTCTCCTTCTCCATCCCGGCGACCTTGGCCCACAGGTCCTTGGGCAGGAAGCGGCCGCCGAGGTCGTCGAGGAGGCCGGCGGCCGGTCCGTGCAGGGGTTCGGTCTTCTCGAAGTAGGCGACGGCCGGCTGCCGGGTGTAGCCCGCGTTGAGCAGGCCCTCGCCGAGCAGGTCCTCCTCGGGCAGGACGTACGCGATGCGGCCGACGCGGGCGGCGATCAGCCGCCGCTCCAGCTCCACGAGCAGGGCGCTGGCGAGGCCCCGGCCGCGCCACCCCGCGGCGATGGCGATGCGCATGACCCAGGCGCGCTCGCCGGTGACGCAGGCGAGCGCGGCACCGATCGGAACGCCCTGGTGGACGGCGACCACGCAGGGCTGCCGGTCGGTGAGGGCGCTGATGCACTCGGCGAGTGAGAAGACGGACTCCTGGCCGAGTTCGGCCGTGGTGTCGATCAGATGGACAACGGCCGCGAGATCGCTCTCGCGGTAGTCGTGAATCAGCCAGTTCACCGGGTACCGCCCCTCGTTCGTGCTCCTGCGTGCCTGCGGACCGCCTCCTGCCTGCCTGCCGCACACCTTCTGCCGCGAGGCTAGGGGCGGCCCGCCCGGCGATCACGGTCCGTCCTGCACAACAACCGGTCCGGAAACCGTCCGTGTCGTCCATAGACTGGTGGTTTCCGCCCGAGCCGTGCACCGAGGACCCGATCGCCTTCATGACATCCCACATATCCACCGGCCCTGAGAGCGGCATGGCCTGCCGCACGACGGGCCCCCGGGCCACCGGCCGCGGCGGCCGGCCGCCGTATCTCGTGTGGCTCGTTCCGGTCCTCTGGACGCTGACGCTCGGCCGGTGGGGGCTCTCCCGGCAGGACAGCGTGTGGCGGGACGAGGCGGCGACCTGGCAGGTGGCCGGGCGCTCGCCGGGCGAGATCTGGCACCTGCTCGGCAATGTCGACGCCGTCCACGGCCTGTACTACCTGCTGATGCACGTCCTCTTCGAGGTCTTCGGAGCGAGCACGACCACGCTGCGCCTCCCGTCGGTGCTGGCGATGGCGGGCGCCGCCGCCTGCGTGGCGCTGATCGGGCGTCGGCTGGCGGGCTTCTGGGCCGGGCTCGGCGGCGCGATGGCCCTCGGGCTGCTGCCGGCCGTGCAGTTCCAGCTCCAGGAGGGCCGCGCGTACGCGCTGGTCGCGGGCGGAGCCGGGCTCTCGACGCTGCTCCTGGTCTCGCTGCTGGCCCCGCGCGCCCCCGCCGGCAGGCCCGCCGGGCCCGCACGGCGGGCCTGGCCGCGCTGGACGGCGTACGGGGCGGTCGTGCTGGTCTGCGCCCTGCTGAACTGGTTCTCGCTGCTGATCCTGCCCGCGCACGCGGTGACCCTGTGGTGGGCGCGGGCCGGGCGCCGCGATATCGGGCGCTGGCTGCTCGCCTCGGCGGCGGCCGTGACCGGGGCACTGCCGTTGATCGTCTTCAGCGGGACCCAGTCCGGTCAGGTGTCGTGGATACCGCCGCTGACCTGGCACATGCTGATCGGCCCGGCGGCCTTGGTGGCGATCGGCGCGTTCGGCGCCTGGGCGGACCGGTGGAACGGGCCGCGCCGGTGCCCGGGCCGTCCGCGCCCGGTCCGTCCGCGTCCGGCGCGCCTGACGGCAGCGGCCGTCGGGCTGCCGCTGCTGGCGGTGCCGTTCCTGGGCCTGACCGCCGCCTCGTTGATCCGGCCCGTGTTCCTGGACCGGTACGTGCTCTTCTCGATGCTGGGCCTGGCCCTCCTGATCGGCGCCGGACTGGGCGCGGCCGTACGGACCCTCGCGCCCCGGTCCGCGAAGGCTTCGGCCGTGCTCGTGCCGGCCGTGGTCGGGGTGTCGGTGCTGGCGATGCTGCCCGTGGAACTGGCCGACAGGTCCCCGGCCAGCCGGGTGGACGACGTACTGGCGGTGGCCGGCGAGGTGTCCCGGCTGAAGCGGGACGGCGACGCGGTGCTCTTCGTCCCGGCGGCCCGCCGGGACACCGCGCTGGTCTCGCCGGAGGCGTTCGCGGGGCTGGCGGACGTGGCCCTGGCGCGCGGGCCCGTGGAATCGGGGACCCTCAAGGGCGAGGAGTCCGGGCCGGCGGACATACGGGCCGCGCTGCGGGAGCGACAGCGGGTGCTCCTGGTGACGGACGCGGCCGGGACGGCGAAGCCCCGGGGCGCGCAGGCTGACCGGGCGAAGGCCGCCGTGCTCGCGGCGGACTTCGCCGTGGTGGAGGACCGGCAGATCCGGGGCCGCCGGGTGACGGTGTACGAACGGCGCTGAAGGGCTGCCGCACCGGCGGACTCGTGGGGATCGGCGGAGATCGGCGGCGGTCGGAGGTGGTCGGCGGGGGCTCCGGCTCCCGTGATTCACAGCCGATTCCCAGGAAGCCGGGGCTCCGGTCACAGGTTCGCCCGCGAGGCTCTGTGCATGATCCAGCGCATCCCCTCCCGACCGGACCGCCGCCCGCGCGCCGCCGCCCGCGGCCGGCGTGCGTCGCGGATCCTCCTGGCCGTGGCCGCCATGGCGGCGCTGCTGAGTGTCGACGTCCCCGACGCGCGCGCCGAACCGCCGCTCGGTGTCACGACGACGGCCGCGGCCGACGCCACGGCCCACCGGGTCGGGGCGCTCTTCGCGGGCGGCCTGGACGGCGGGCACTTCTGCACCGCGTCCGTGGTGCGCAGCGAGGACCGCGATGTGATCGCCACGGCCGCGCACTGCCTGGGCGACCTGGAGGGCACCTACTTCGCTCCTGGTTTCCGGGACGGCGAGGCCCCGTACGGGCTGTGGAAGCTGACCGGCATGTACGTGGCCCCCGACTGGACGGACGGGGAGGACCCGGACGACGACATCGCCTTCGCGACGGTGGAGTCGGTGGACGGGCGGCGGATCGAGGACGTGGTCGGCGGCTTCCCGGTCGCGGCGGAGCAGCCGGCCGACGCCACGGTGGCCATCGTGGGCTACCCGAGCCGCGACGAGTCCCCGCTGTACTGCGCCAATGGCACGAGCCTGTTCTCCGAGACCCAGCGCCGCATCGAGTGCCCGGACCTCAGTGGCGGCACCAGCGGCAGCCCCTGGCTCGTCGACGGCGCCCTGGCGGGCGTGCTCGGCGGCTACGAGGGCGGCGGCACCGTCCCGGAGGTCTCGTACAGCGCGGTCATGGGTGACCAGGCGGTGGAGCTCTACCGCGAGGCGGCCGTCAACGGCTGACGGCCGGCGAGGCGGCCGTCAACGGCTGGGTTCCGGCGCGCCGGTCCCCCCGCACACCGGTCGCGGCGGGGGCCTCGAACCAGGTCGGCTCGTCCCGCAGGGCCCGGCGGATCCGGTCGACGGCGAAGCCCTCCAGCGGCTCGGGCAGTGCGTCCGGCGCGAACCAGGCCACCTCCAGCGACTCGCTGTCGTTGACCCGCGCCTCCCCGCCCGTGGCCCGGCAGCGGAAGGTGATGTCCTGGAACTGGCAGACGTCGCCGTTCGGATAGGTGACCGGCGGGAGCATCTGCACCAGTACCACCCGCTCGGGCACGCACCGGACGCCCGTCTCCTCGTACACCTCGCGCACCGCCGTCTCGGCCGGCTGCTCCCCCGGCTCGGCGATCCCGCCGACCACCGACCACCGCCCGGTGTCGGCGCGCCTGCCCAGCAGGACCCGCCCCCGATCGTCCACGACGATGGCGGTCACCCCGGGCAGCAGGAGCAACTGGTGTCCTGCCGTGGCCCGCAGGGTCCGGATGAAATCGGGAGTGGTCATCCCCCGACCCTACGAGGCCTTGGTGAACCGGCGGGCCAGCGACCAGCCGAGGCCCGCGGCGGCGACGGCCAGCAGGACGTACTCGACGACCGGGCCGAAGCGCGTGGCCGGGGTCTGACCGGAGCGCAGCGGGATCTCGGCGATCAGGGCGTCGGCGGTGAACATCTCCGTCTGCTGCACGATCGTGCCGTCGGGGCGGATGACGGCGCTGACGCCGCTGGTGACGGGCACCAGGACGGTGCGGCTGTGCTCCACCGCGCGGACCCGATCCATGGCGAGCTGCTGGTAGGTCATTTCAGTGCGGCCGAAGGTGGCGTTGTTGCTGGGCACCGCGATGACCTGGGCGCCGGCCTGGACGGTGGAACGGACGGCGTCGTCGAAGGCGGCCTCGTAGCAGGTGACCATGCCGACTCCGGTGCCCGCCATGGCGAAGACACCGGGCTCCTTGCCGGGACCGAAGTCCCGCCGGACCCGGTCGACGTCGGAGCTGAAGAGCCGGACGAAGGACCGCATCGGGATGCGCTCGCCGAAGGGCTGGATCTTGCGCTTGTCGTAGGTGTCGGTCGGGCCCTTGACCGGGTCCCACAGGATCATCGTGTTGCGCAGCGGGCCCGTCTCCGGGGCCAGTACGGAGCCGATCGCGACGGGCACGCCGATCGCCTTGACCGCCTTGTCGATCACGTCGTAGGCGTCCTGCTCGGCGTACGGGTCGATGTCGGAGGAGTTCTCCGGCCAGACGACGAAGTCCGGCTTCGGGACCCGGCCCGCCTTGACGTCCTGGGCGAGCTGGATCGTACGGTTGGCGTGGTTGTCCAGGACCTGGCGGCGCTGGGCGTTGAAGTCGAAGCCGGCGCGCGGGACGTTGCCCTGGATGACGGCGGCCACGACGGTGCCGTCCTCGGCCGCGTCGGAGACCAGCGGCCGGGCGGCGAGCGCCCCGGCGAGCGGGGCGGCCACGGCGGTGGCGGCGAGCAGTGCGGCGGTGGCCCGGCGGGTGCCGGCGCCGACGCGCACGGCCTCGTAGAGGCCGAATCCGCACAGGGCCACGGCGAAGGAGAGCAGCGGGGTGCCGCCGAGCGCCGCGAGCGGCAGGAAGACGCCGTCGGGCTGGCCGAAGGCGAGCTTGCCCCAGGAGAAGCCGCCGAAGGGGGCGCGGGCGCGCAGCGCCTCGCCGGCGATCCAGACGGCGGCGCCCCACAGGGGCCAGCCGGGCAGGCGGCTGACGAGGGCGATGCCGAGGGTGGTGAGGCCGATCAGGAGCGATTCGAGGGTGACGAGGGCCAGCCACGGGACCGGGCCGACACCCTCACCGGTCCAGACGAGGAGCGGCAGCAGGAAGCCGAGGCCGTGCAGGACGCCGAGGCCGAAACCGGCCCGTGCGCGGCGCCCGTACAGGCACCAGCCCAGCAGGGCGAGGGCCACGGGGGCCAGCCACCACAGGGGGCGGGACGGGAAGCTGAGGTAGAGGAGCACGCCGGAGGCGGCGGCGAGCGCGGGGCGCGTCAGTCGCTCGGCCCACCGCCGGGCGGGGGATCCCGCGGGGGAAGCGTCCCGCGCGGGCTCCGTCGCGGGTTCCGCTTCGGATGGGTCGGCGGGGTTCGGGGACTCGTTCCCCGCCGCGCGGGTCGCACTGCTGCTCATCTGGCGGAGTGTACGTCCCCCCGCCGTGCCGGTGGACGGCTCAGTGGGCGAGGGCACGCAGATGGGCGCGGATGACGAGCACCGCACTTTCGGCGTCGTCCACGGTGACGGTGAAGAGCTTGCCGTCGCCGAGCCTCAGTTGCAGGCCCTCGCCGCGTCGGACGATGACGGCGGTGCCCCTCTCCGGGCGCCAGCGGTAGCCCCAGCCTCCCCAGTGCTGAGGGGTGATCCGGGGGACGTACTCGGCGGACCGCACCTCGGCGAGCCGGATCGTCCGGCGCGGCAGGCCGACGTGTCCGCAGCGCACCTCCACCGCCTCGGAGTCGATGGTGACGGAGACGTGCACGAAGGCGACGGTGCCGAACAGCATCAGCAGGCCCGCGGCGAGGCAGCCGATCACTGCCATGAGCAGCGCGACGATGCCGGCGTCCCAGGCGTAGTCCACGGCGAGTTCGATGCCGAGCGCCAGGCAGGCCGCACCGGCTCCGGCGAGGAGCCACTGGGCGCGGTTGGAGGCCCGGCCCGTCCAGAGCGGGCCCGGGGGGTGAACCGTCATGTCTAGCAGCGTACCCACGTTCCGCATGTACGCCACTGACCTGCCGAGCCGGTGCTTGCCTACGTGCCGTGCCCTTGGGGCGTCAAGTCACGACTTTCCGGGGCGTGACCTGGCTCTGTTTTCGGGACGTAATGAATTCAGCGACGCACAGCCAAGCCGTTCGTCGCCCTCCTGTTTGACTTGAAACGAAAGGGAACCGAAATGGCCCCATGCTTCAGTCTCGAAACCTGCCCACCTTCTTCCTGCGCCACCAGAACGCAGAAGGAGAACTGAACGAATTCGATAGGAACTTTGGTCAGGATTTCATGTTCGAAATCGTCGAGGACTCGATAGGCGAGCGACGAGCGGTGCGATTCAAGGCGGTGAACGATGGCTTCGGGGGCAGCGCCAGCAAGATGTTTCTGCGACACAAGAACTATCGGATTCTGCTGGAGGATGAGGAGCGGACGTCGAATCCAGAGCTGTTCCGGAAAGACTCAACGTTCTTCCCGCATCTCGGACTGGCCTCGCCGAACGGCGCCTCTCCCCTTGAGGGTCTCTCGTTCGAGGCGACCAACGTCGAGCGTCACTTCATCCGTCACTTCGACTTCCACCTGTTCATCGGCGTGAAAGTTCCGGGTGACATTCATTTCGAAGGTGACGCGACCTGGGTCAAGACCGCCCCCTTCTAGGTCGTTCGCCGACGCCTAAGAGGGGAGGAGGCCGACGAGCGCGTCGCGCACGGCCGGGCGGCGGGTCGTCATGAAGCGGTGCAGGGTCCGGGAGCCGAAGGCCACCCGCTGGGCGCTGCGGCGGCGCTCGGCGTCGTACGCGCGGAGCGCGGCGGGCAGGCCGCCGGGGCCGTGCGCGGCGACGGCCCGGGTCAGGGCCTCCGCGTCGAGGAGCGCGGTGCAGGCGCCCTGGCCGAGATTCGGGGTCATGGCGTGCGCCGCGTCGCCGACCAGTGCGACGACGGGCCCGCGCCCCGCCGGGCGGGTGAAGGTGGGCAGCGCCGGGTGGAGGTGGCGCATCCGATAGCGGATCCAGGTCTGCGGGTCGGTGTCGGCGAGTACGCGCGGGATCGGGTCGTGCCAGTCGGCGAAGGCCGCCCGCAGCTCCTGCGCGGTGGTGGCCCCGGGGACCGTGGCGTACCAGTTGGTGCGGCCCGGCTCGACCGGGGTCATCCCGAAGAAGCGGCCTCGGCCCCAGGTCTCGCCGTAGACGCCGGTCTCGAACCCGGCGATGCCGATCCAGGCCACGTCGCCGAGCTCGCGCGGGGCGCTGCCGGCGGCGAAGTGGGCTGTGCGGACGGCGCTGTTGATGCCGTCGGCGCCGACGAGGAGTCCGGTGGCGGCCTGCATGGCCGAAGCCTCGTAGGCCCGCCCGTACACGATATCCGTGCCGCCGAGCCGCGCCAGCTCGGCCAGTAGCGCGTCGATCAAATGGGGCCGGGAGATGAGGAGTTCGGGGCGGCCCGCCTTGCGCTCGATCCGTTCCAGCGGAAGCGCGGCCAGGACCCGGCCGTCAGGGCGCCGGATCCGTGCGTCGCGGTACGGGACCGCGCGCGCCCGCAGCGCCTCGCCGAGGCCGAGCCGGTCGAGGGCCGCCTGGGCGGTGGGGTGGATGCCGAAGGCGGTTCCGTAGCGCTCCGGCTCGGCCCTGCGCTCCAGGACGGTCACCGTCCATCCGGCGCGGCGCAGGCCGATGGCGGTGGCGAGGCCGCCGACCCCGGCGCCGACGACGAGCGCCATTGTCGCGTCCGGCCCGCTACCGGCTCCCGCACCCGCACCCGCTCCCGCACCCGCACCCGCACCCGTCTCAGCGCTCGCACCCATCGCGCACTTCCCCGCTCGAACGAACCGACCACCACATCTGTGGTGCTACATCTGTGGTACCACGGCTGTGGCTATGCTGACAACCGTGAACCAGGACCGGAGGGACCGGCTGCGCGACGCGGCCATCGCGGTGCTCGCGGACGCGGGGGGCCGCGGCCTGACGCACCGGGCCGTCGACGCGGCGGCCGCCGTGCCGCTCGGCACGGCCAAGAACTACTTCCCGACCCGCGACGCCCTGCTGCGAGCGGTCGCCGAGCGCTGCCTGGAGCAGTACCGGGCGCTCGCCGCGCTGCTCGCCGGTTCGGGCCCCGGCCCGGCCGACCGGGCCGGGCTGGCCGCCCTGCTCGCCGGTCTGCTGCGCGACGTGGCCGGACCCGGGCGGCCGCGCATGGTGGCGTACCTGGAGCTCCAGGCCGAGGCGACCCGGCGGCCCTGGCTGGCGGCGCTCCTGGATCCGATCGCGGCATCCGACGTCGCCGCGTACGGGCACCTGCTGCGCACGGCCCGGCTGCCGTACGGGCCTGCGCACGCCCGCGCCCTCACCCTCACCCTCCACGGCGCCGTCCCACACCTCCTGACAGGCGCCCCGGAAACACTGGCCGCGGCCGGGCTGGACGATCTGGACGCGTTCGCCCGCGCCGCGCTGGCCTCCGTCTGCCCCGAAGTCTCCGAACCTCCGGAGGAGGACGCATGACCGACCGACTCGACCGCGCCGTGGGCGCCGTACTCGGCTCGGCGGCCGGCGACGCGCTCGGCGCGTCCTACGAGTTCGGCCCCGCCGGACAGTTGACGGCGCGCGGCGCGGAGATGCTCGGGGGCGGCGGCTGGGAGCCCGGCGAGGCCACCGACGACACGCAGATGGCCGTGCTGGTCGGCGAATCCCTGCTGGAGCGCGGCGGACTCGAACTCCCCGACGTCTTCGACCGGTTCCGGCGCTGGGCCGCCGGAGAGCCCAAGGACATCGGACTCCAGACGGAGGACGTGCTGACGAGCGGCGAGTCCTGGGACCTGGCCGCCGCCCTGCACTTCCAGGTCAACGCACGGGCCGCGGGCAACGGTTCCTTGATGCGGGCCTCGACCGCCGCGGTGTACTTCGCGCCGTCGGGGCGGGCCGCGACCATGGACGCCGCCCGCCGGATCGCGGCGCTCACCCACGGCGACCGGGCCGCCTGGGAAGGCACCGCCGTGTTGCACGAGCTGGTGCGCGTGGCCCTGGCCGGAGCCGATCCGCTGGCCGCGCTCCCCGAGACGCTGGAGTCCGTGCACCCGGACCACCGCGAGCGGTACGCCCGCGTCCTCGACCCCGGCTGGCACCCGGACCTGGCCACCGAGTTCAACGGGGCGGTCTGGCCCTGCCTGGGCTCGGCGGTATGGGCGCTGCGCACCACGACCGGCTTCGCGCAGGCCGTACGGGCCGCGGTCGACCTCGGCGGCGACACCGACACGGTGGCCGCGGTCACCGGCACCCTGGCCGGAGCCCGCTACGGCCAGGCGGCGATCCCGGACACCTGGACGGCCCCGCTACACGTCCCGCTCCCGGGCTTCGGGGACCGGGCCCTGGACGCGGACGCCCTACGGGACCTGGCCCGGCGCCTCGCGACCGCCGGCCCCGAAGGCTGAGGGGCCCGGAACCGGGAGCGTCCCGTCCCCGCCGTCGGGGTCACCCCCGGACGGCAGCGCTCCTACCGGCCAGCAGGCGGCCTTCGGCGTACCCGAGCGCGGCTCCGGGAAGCCCGCCCGGGCGGCCGCTGAGCAGGACGGTCAGACTGCCGGTGCTCGGCAGGCCGGGCTCCGGCCGGGCGCCGATCCGGCGCAGGGCCTGTACCGCGACGGCCTCGGCTGAGCCGTGGAAGACGAACGGCGCGCCACCGGTGCGTTCGGCGAGGGCGGCCCGGATGGGGGCTTCGACCAGTTCGTAGTGCGTGCAGCCGAGGACCACGTCGGTGACGTCGGCCGGGGTCAGCGCGGCGGCCGCGGCGATGGCCCGTACGACGGCGGCATCGTCGGCGGCCTCGACGGCGTCGGCCAGACCGGGGCACGGCACCTCGGTGACGCGCGCCCCGTCGGCGAAGTCCCGGATGAGTCCGCGCTGATAGGGACTGCCCGTGGTGGCGGGGGTGGCCCAGATCGCCACCCGCCCCCCGGCGACCGCCGCGGGCTTGATCGCCGGCACGGTCCCGATGACCGGGATCAGCGGTTCCAGCTCGGCGCGCAGCGCGGGCAGGGCGTGTACGGAGGCGGTGTTGCAGGCGACGATCAGCGCGTCCGGGCGGTGCTCGGCGGCGGCGCGTGCGACGTCGAGCGCCCGCCCGGTGAGGTCTTGCGGGGTCCGTGGACCCCAGGGCATCCCGTCGGGGTCGCACGACAGCACCAGCTCGGCGTCCGGCCGCAGCCGCCGCACCGCGGCGGCCGCCGCGAGGAGGCCGATACCGGAGTCCATGAGGGCGATCTTCACTTGGTCACCCTAATCGATGCCCGCCCCCGGCCCCGGACACGGCAGGCCCTGCCCGGGCTCGGGCTGGGCTCGGGCTGGGGCCGTCGGATCGGGGTCGGGGTCGGGACCTGGCTCGGGCTCGGGCTCCGGCTCCGGCTCCGGCTTCGGCTCGGGCCCCGGCTCGGGCTTGGGCTCCGGCTCGGGCCCCCGCTCGGGCCCCGGCTCGGGCCCCGGCTCGGGCTCCGGGGCCCCGGCTCGGGCTCCGGCCCCGGCTCGGGCTCCGGCCCCGGCTCGGGGTCGGGACCTGGCTCGGGCCCCGGCTCAGGCTCGGGCCCCGACTCAGGCTCGGGCCCCGGCTCGGGGTCGGGCCCCGGACGCGGACCTGGACGCAGTCCCGGCCCCGGGCGCAGTCCCGGCCCCGGGCGCGGGCGCGACCCCGCCACGGACGCAGCCCCGGCCCCGGACCCGGCCCCCGTCACCGCGGGGCCTCCCCCGGGAAACCGTCAAGGCCGCGACACCGGGACCGGTGTCCCGCCCCGCCGCAGCCCGCCCGGCGCGGCACACTGCCAGGATGGGTCCCCTCCTCATCGCCGCTTGCGTCTCGCTCGCCGTCTGGCTCTGGCTCACCCTCGGGCAGGGCATGTTCTGGCGGACGGACACCCGCCTGCCTCCCCGGCACGCGCCCGCCCACTGGCCGTCCGTCGCGATCATCGTCCCCGCCCGGGACGAGGCCGCGGTCCTCCCGAAGAGCCTGCCCTCGCTGCTCGCGCAGGACTATCCCGGCGAAGCCGAGGTCGTCCTGATCGACGACGGGAGTACGGACGGCACCGCCGCCCTCGCCCGCCGGCTCGCCGACGCGCAGCCCGGACTCCCCCTCACCGTCGTCTCCCCCGGCGATCCCGATCCGGGCTGGACCGGCAAGCTCTGGGCCCTGCGCCACGGCATCGCCCACGTCCTCACGCCACCGGGCAGCACCACCGAGGGCGTCCGGGACGGCCGGACCGCCCCCGCCTACCTCCTCCTCACCGACGCCGACATCGCCCACGAGCCCGACAGCCTGCGCGAGCTGGTCGCCGCGGCGACGGCGGCCGACCTCGACCTCGTCTCCCAGATGGCCCGGTTGCGCACCGTCAGCGCGTGGGAGCGGCTGATCGTGCCGGCCTTCGTGTACTTCTTCGCCCAGCTCTACCCCTTCCGCTGGATCAACCACCCCGCCGCCCGCACCGCGGCAGCCGCCGGCGGCTGCGTCCTGCTGCGCACCGGGGCGGCCGTACGGGCCGGGGTGCCCGACTCGATCCGACAGGCCGTCATCGACGACGTCTCGCTCGCCCGCGCCGTCCAGCGCACCGGCGGGCGGATCTGGCTCGGCCTCGCGGAGCGGGTCGACAGCGTGCGCCCGTACGACTCGCTCGGCGACCTGTGGCGGATGGTCTCGCGCAGCGCGTACGCCCAACTCCGCCACCAGCCGGCGCTGCTGGCCGGGACGGTGGCCGGGCTGGCCCTCGTCTACCTCGTGCCGCCGGTCGCCCTCCTCGGCGGCCTGGCCACCGGCCGGCCCGCCGTCGCCTGGGCGGGCGGGCTGGCGTGGCTGCTGATGGCCGGCACCTACGCGCCGATGTTGCGCTACTACCGCCAGCCGCTCGCGCTCGCTCCGCTTCTTCCGTTCACCGCGCTGCTCTACCTCCTGATGACCGTCGACTCGGCCGTGCAGCACTACCGCGGACGCGGCGCGTCATGGAAGGGCCGTACCTATGCCCGCCCCAGTGACGCCTGAAACCGGTCTTCCCCACCCGAAACCATGGCATCCGAGCCACCACGTCGTGACGCTCCGTCAGCACGAAGCCGGTAAGGTCCCGGTCCACCGCCAACAGACCGGCGCCCGCACACCGGTGCACCACCCAACCGGCGAGTACGAGTAGGAGCAAGACGGGGCGGATGTGGCGAATCGTGCACGTGATCGGGAAGTGAAAGCTGCGGCCCTGACCTGGGAATATGCAGGTCAGGGCGGTGTTCGGAGGCCCTCGCTATGGACCCGGTGAAGTCGTGGGCTTAACTTAGGTCCATGACCTCCCCCCGCTCCACTTATGGCGGCGGTTACTACTCCGCGCCCTCCTTCCCGGACACCCCTATCTACGACTCCCTCGTCGCCGAACGCGGCACCCCCCAGATCGCTCCGATCCGTGTTCCGGCCGCCTACGACTCCCCGAGTTCCGGCTACTCGAGCGGTGGGTACCTCCCGGCCCTCGCGTCCTCGCTGCCCGCACTGCCGGCCGCGCTGCCGCCCGCCATGTCGCAGCAGCACCAGCACGTCCCGTCGTACGGGTACCAGTACCAACAGCAGGCCGCCCCGCAGCAGCCGGCGTACCAGCAGATGCAGCAGCCGATGCCGCTCCAGCAGGCGCCCGCCCCGTACATCCCGCAGCAGCAGTTCGCGGCCCGCGGCGGATACGTGCCGCAGCCCCAGCCGCAGCAGCCCCGACCCGTCGCCACGGGCACCGGCTACGACGCCATGCGTCCGGCGGCGCCGCGGCCGATGCAGGGGCAGCCCGCTCCCGTCCAGGCCGCCACGTACGAGGATCCGTACGGGCGTCCGTACCAGCAGCAGGGCCGGGGCTACTAGCCCGGCCCGTTCCGTCGAGGTCGTCGCGGAGGTCCCGGGGGCGGCTGGCAGGATGCCCCCATGTCGAAATTGCACGTCCAAGCGCTCCACGTCCATCCCGTCAAATCGGTAGCGGGGACAGCTCCCGACGAGGTGGCCGTGGAGCCTTGGGGTCTGGCCGCCGACCGCCGCTGGGCGGTGGTGGACAGCGAGGGCACGGTCATCACCCAACGCCGGCAACCGAGGCTGGCCTTGGCGAGCGCCCGTCCGCTGGGGGGCGGCGGGGTCGCACTGTCGGCGCCGGGCATGGCGGACCTGACGGTGGACGTACCGCAGCCGGGTCCGCTGGAGCCGGTGGAGCTGTTCGGGCAGAAGATCGAGACCGTCGTCGCGGCGCGTGCCGCGGCCGACTGGTTCAGCGCGTACCTCGGAGTTCCGGCGCGCATGGTGCACATGGACGACCCGGCCGTGCGCCGGCAGATCGATCCCGACTACGCGCTGCCCGGCGAGACCGTGAGCCTCGCCGACGGCTATCCGCTGCTGATCGCCACCCTCGCGTCGCTCGACGCGCTCAACTCGCTGATCGCCCAGGGGGACCACCCGGGCGAGGGCCCCCTCCCGATGAACCGGTTCCGCCCCAACGTCGTGGTGTCGGGGGCCGAGGCATGGGCCGAGGACGGCTGGCGGCGCATCGCGATCGGCGAAGCCGAGTTCCGCGGGGCGCGCGAATGCGGACGCTGCGTCGTGACGACCACCGACCAGGCCACGGCCGAGCGGGGCAAGGAGCCGCTGATGACCCTGGGCAAGCACCGGCGGACCGGGAAGTCGCTGGTCTTCGGGCGGCAGCTGGTACCGGTGCGGCTGGGAACGATCCGCGTCGGCGACGAGGTCCGCGTCCTGGAGTGAGGGCGGGCCCGCGCCATCGGCGGAGGGACGGAACGGACGGCGGAACGACACGTTCGGGGGGCTCTGCCGCATCCATGGAACCAACCGGCCCGACCTGCCCGTTGGATCATTCGAGACGTGCGAGGAAGGCGCGAGGCGGGCACGAAGGGAGGGTGCCAGGCTCGGCTTCGCCCATGACCCGCACCAGACGTGCACCGGCCATCCACCGGGCGTGCACCGGATCGGGTGACACAGGTCTCCCCGGTCCCGAAATGCGCGTCACCGGGGCATGCGGGAGGCTGGTGCGGCAGGCAGACGGAGACTGGCACAAGTTGGGGGAGCCGGACCGTGCGGACAGTTTTGGGTGTGTGGCGCTGGCGGCGCAATCCGCTGCGCCGGCGGACGGACCTCTTCGAGGCATGGGTGGCGTTCGCCGCGCTGGTGTGCGTCCTGGTGGTGGCTCCGGCCATCGGCTGCGCCGCCGGCCTGCGGGTGGACGGCACGCTCCAGCGGGCCGCGCGCGAACAGCGGCAGGAGCGGTACCTCGTACCGGCGGTGGTGGTCCGGCCGACGCCGGATCCCGTCGTGGGCGCGGACGCCGATCCGGCGGCGCAGCGGCAGACCCCGCAGCGTTCGAAAATCGTCGCGTCGTGGACCGCGCCGGACGGCAGCAGCCACCAGGGCACGGTGCCCGCCGCGGAGGAACCGCCGCGCCCCGGCGACCGGTTCCGCATATGGACGGACACGCACGGACGACTGGTCGGGCAGCCCCTCGACCCGTCCGCCGCGAGCGTCCACGCGGGGTTGGCGGGCCTGGCGGCCGCCTTCGGCATCGCCGCGCTGGGGGAGACGGTCCGCCGCCTGGTCGTACGAAGGCTCATGCATCGGCGGTACATGCGGCTGGACCGCGCATGGGCCGCGGCGGGGCCCGACTGGGGTCGCGCGGGGGCGGGCAGCTGACCTGGCAACTCACCGGCCCCGCGCGCGCTACGGTGGAGCGGCCGCAGCCGTCGCTGCGGCCACGGCGGTCCCTTCGCCGGCGCGGGCACACGGCAAGCCGGCGCGCGGGCACGGGGGATCGACGACGTGATCACACGCGCACGTGAACACGCGAACACGAGGGTGGGGGCACGACAGCACCATGGCTCAGGGCACGGTCCAGGTGACGCACGGCAGTACTTCGCGGTGGCGGCGCCGCTCCGGTGAATACGCGACGCTGACCGCCGCGCTGGCCGTGGCGGGCGACGGAGACGTCCTGTCCATCGCTCCCGGCACCTACCGGGAGAACCTGGTGCTCCACCACGCCGTGACCCTGCGCGGGCCGGAGGGCGCCCTGGGTTCGGTGCGGATCGCTCCGCTCGACGGGGTCGCGCTCACCATCCGCGCCTCGGCCGTCGTCCAGGACCTGTACCTGGAGGGCCAGGACCGGGCGGCGCCCGCGCTGCTCGTCGAGGACGGCTCCCCCGAGCTCACCGACCTCCGCGTCAGCACCCGGTCGGCGGCCGGCATCGAGGTCCGCGGCGCCGGTGCGCGTCCGCTGGTCCGCCGGTGCACGGTGGAGAATCCGGCCGGGGTCGGGATCGCCGTACTGGACGGCGGCGGCGGGGTGTTCGAGGAGTGCGAGGTCGTGGCCGCCGGACAGGCCGGGGTCTCGGTGCGCGGAGGCGGCCGTCCCCGGCTGGAGCGGTGCCGGATCCACCACGCCACGGGCGCGGGCATCGGGGTGACCGGCGAGGGCTCGGGCCTGGAGGCCCTGGGCTGCGAGGTGTACGAGATCAAGGGTGCCGGGGTGCAGATCGCGGCGCGCGCCACCGCGGTGCTCACCGACTGCGCGGTCCACCGCACTTCGGCCGACGGGGTCACCCTCGACACGGACGCCGTGCTCACCCTCGCCGGCTGCGACATCCACGACATCCCGGAGAACGCGGTGGACCTGCGCTCCCGGTCGGTGCTGACGCTCAGCCGCACGACCGTGCGCCGCTTCGGGCGCAACGGTCTGTCGGTGTGGGATCCGGGCACCCGGGTCGTCGCCGACGCCTGCGAGATCTACGACAGCACGGGCGACTATCCCGCCGTCTGGATCAGTGACGGCGCCAGCGCCTCCCTGGACTCCTGCCGGGTGCACGACGTGCCGGACGCGCTGTTCGTGCTGGACCGGGGTTCGCGCGTGGACGTCGTGGACAGCGATCTCTCCCAGGTCCGCAACACCGCGGTCTCGGTGAGCGACGGGGCGACGGCCCAGCTGGACGACTGCCGGATCCGCGAAGCGGCGACCGGCGCCTGGTTCCGCGACCACGGCAGCGGCGGCACGCTCGCCAACTGCTCGATCGACTCCGTCCAGACCGGCGTGATCGTGACCAAGGGCGCCGATCCCGTGCTGGAGCGGTGCACGGTCACTTCTCCCGCGGAGGCCGGGTTCTACGTGTCGGCCGCGGGCCGCGGCACCTTCACGGCGTGCCGGGTCACGGGCAGCGCCGGCTTCGGTTTCCACGTCCTCGACGGCTGCCGCACCACGCTGAACCGCTGCCACACCGAGCGCAGCGCGCGCGGGGGTTACGAGTTCGCGGAAGACGGCCCGGTCGCCGAGGACTGCACGAGCGACGAGTCGGGGCCGCGGCTCGCCGCCCACTCGGCCTCGGGCGCGGTGGCGGCCGGGGAGCGCGCGGGGATCCGTACGGTCGCGGCCCGGCAGAGTCCCGTGGCGGCGCGGTCGGCGGCCGGTCCGGTACCGGCTCAGCGGCCGGGGGACGAGGCGGACCCGGCCGTCGACGGGTCGGCGGCGGGGCGCGACTCGGGCGCGGTGCTCGGCCAACTCGACGCACTGGTGGGGCTGGACAGCGTCAAGCGCGAGGTCCGCGCGCTCACCGACATGATCGAGGTGGGCCGGCGGCGGCAGCAGGCGGGCCTGAAGGCGGCCTCGGTCCGCCGCCACCTGGTCTTCACCGGCTCCCCCGGTACGGGAAAGACCACCGTGGCCCGGCTCTACGGGGAGATCCTGGCCTCCCTCGGGGTGCTCGAGCGCGGGCACCTGGTGGAGGTGTCCCGGGTGGACCTGGTCGGCGAGCACATCGGTTCCACGGCGATCCGCACCCAGGAGGCCTTCGAGCGGGCGCGGGGCGGGGTGCTGTTCATCGACGAGGCGTACGCGCTGGCGCCCGAGGACTCGGGCCGCGACTTCGGGCGCGAGGCGATCGACACGCTGGTGAAGCTGATGGAGGACCACCGGGACGCGGTGGTGGTGATCGTCGCCGGGTACACGGCGGAGATGGACCGCTTCCTGACCGTCAACCCGGGAGTGGCCTCGCGCTTCTCCCGGACCATCACCTTCGGGGACTACGGGCCCGAGGAGCTGTTGCGGATCGTGGAACAGCAGACGGAGGAGCACGAGTACCGCCTCGGCGAGAAGACCGCCGATGCGCTGCTGACGTACTTCACCGACCTTCCGAAGGGGGCGGCCTTCGGCAACGGCCGCACCGCCCGCCAGACCTTCGAGTCGATGGTCGAGCGGCACGCGGGGCGGGTGGCGCAGCTGCCGGAGCCGAGTACGGACGATCTCACCCTGCTGTTTCCGGAGGACCTGCCGGACCTGCCGGACCTGCCGGCGGCCGCCGTGGTGCCGGTGGCTCCGACGCCGGTGACCTGACCGGGCGTTGCCGGCCGCGGGCTCCCGACCACCGGGGCCGGCGGCCAGCCGCCGGGAGTCGGCGATCGGCCGCCGGGAGTCGGCGGCTGGCCGGGGCCGGGCCGGCCGCCCGCCGTCACAGGTCGCGGCGCATGCACACCCGGGGCCAGCGGTCGAGGCCGTGTACGGCTTCCCGGTCGCGGATGTCGCGCAGCCCGGGCCCGAGGCAGCCCTCCTCCAGGGTCCGGAAGCCGCAACGGGCGTAGTACGGGGCGTTCCACGGGACGTCGGTGAAGGTGGTGAGGGTCAGTGCGGGGGCGCCCTCCGCCCCGGCCCGCTCTGCCAGGTGCTCCAGCAGGGACCGCCCGACGCGGCGGCGCGCGCTGTCCGGGTGCACCGACACCTGCTCGACGTGGAGGTTTCCGTCGACCCGGTCGGCGATGAGGTATCCGACGGGGCTTCCCGTCCCGTCGGCCGCGACCCAGGCCAGTCCGGCCCGCCGGTAGCCGAGGAGTTCCTCCAGCGGGAGCGGTTCGTCGTCGGCGATCTCCGGCATGCCGATGGCCCGGAAGCACTCCCCGGCGGCCCTCTCGATGTCCTGGAGGAGGGGCAGTTCGTCGATGCGCGCTGCTCTGATAAGCATGCACCGCATTGTCCCGGCCGGGGAGGGGTCCGCGAAACGGGTTCGCCACCGCGCGGCGGACATCTGACGGTCCGCCAGCTAGGGTGGCAGCCCGTCCGGCAGCCCGTCCGGCAGCCCGTCCATGCCGCACGCCGCGGCCGGATGCCGCCGACCTTCGACCGAACCCAGGGAGTACCGACATGGCTCGCCGACTCCGCCCCGTGGGGCTGGACTTCACCGAGAACGCCCCGATACGCCTGGTCTTCAGCGCGAGGGCCACGGCCTCCCCCGAGGCCGTGTACCGGGCGCTGGCCGAGGAGGTCGAGGACTGGCCGCGGTGGTTCAGGGCCGTCACCCTGGCCCGGCCCGCGCACGGCGGCGCCGGGCGCGAGATCAAGCTGGTGGGCGGGGTCCGCTTCCAGGAGACGATCATGGCGGCGGATCCGGAGCAGCGCTACGCGTACCGGGTCGACGAGACCAACGCCCCCGGCGTCCGGGCCCTGCTGGAGGAATGGCGGCTCACCCCCTCCGGCTCCGGCACCCACGTCCGGTGGACCTTCGCGGCGGACGGCCCGGCCCCTGTCCGGTTCGCCCTCGCCGCCGCCCGCCCGGGCCTGGGCTACTCCTTCCGCTCCGCGGTCCGCGAGTTGGACCGGCGGCTGGTGGCCCGGCGGCTGGTGGCCCGGCGCGGAGCGGATCAGTAGGAACCGTCCGGCCCGGCGGCCGCAGCGAACGGTCAGGCGACGGGCTCGCGCCACTCCCCGGTCGCCAGGAGGTTCTCGAGCGTCTTCGTGTACGGGGCGATGTCGAGGCCCTGGGCCGCGAGCCACTCGTCGGAGTAGTACTTGTCCAGGTAGCGGTCGCCGGAGTCGCAGAGCAGGGTGACGACGCTGCCCGTGCGGCCCTCCGCCACCATCTCCGAGATGATCTTCAGCGCGCTCCAGACGCCCGTACCGGTGGAACCGCCCGCCTTGCGGCCGATCGCCGCCTCCAGCGCGCGGCACGCGGCGACGCTCGCCGCGTCCGGGACCCTCATCATCCGGTCGATGGCGCCGGGCACGAAGCTCGGCTCCATGCGGGGCCGGCCGATGCCCTCGATGCGCGATCCGCAGTCGCTGGTCGCGTGCGGGTCGTTGCTCGTCCAGCCGTCGAAGAAGCAGGAGTTCTCCGGGTCCGGGACGCAGATGCGGGTGTCGTGCTGCATGTAGTGCACGTAGCGCGCGATGGTCGCGGAGGTGCCGCCGGTACCCGCCGTGGCCACGACCCATGCGGGCTCGGGGTAACGCTCCAGGCGCAGCTGCTGGTAAATCGATTCTGCGATGTTGTTGTTGCCACGCCAGTCGGTCGCGCGCTCCGCGTACGTGAACTGGTCCATGTAGTGCCCGCCGGTCCGCGCCGCGAGCTCGGCCGACTCCTCGTACATCTTCATCGAGTCGTCGACGAAGTGGCATTCGCCGCCGTGGAACTCGATGAGCCGGCACTTCTCGGGGCTCGTCGTACGCGGCATGACCGCGATGAACGGGACGCCGATCAGCTTGGCGAAGTACGCCTCCGAGACGGCGGTGGATCCGGACGAGGCCTCGATGACGGGGCGGCCGGGCCGGATCCAGCCGTTGCAGAGGGCGTAGAGGAACAGGGAACGGGCGAGGCGGTGCTTGAGGGAGCCCGTGGGGTGGGTGGACTCGTCCTTGAGGTACAGGTCGATGCCCCAGGCCTCGGGAAGCGGGAAGCGCAGCAGGTGGGTGTCGGCGGAGCGGTTGGCATCGGCCTGGACCTTGCGGACGGCTTCCTTCAGCCAGGCCCGGTAGTCCGCGTCGCTGCGATCGACGTCGATGGTCGTGGCAGTCCTACCGGTGCTGCTCATGCGCCGTGCTCCTTCGTACTTCCCGAGGTCCCGCGTTTTCCGCGGGTGCGCGTCTCTTCGCTCCGCATTCGCAATGTACCCTCCTCACCTGCACAAACGGTCACTTTGGGTATCCATATGGATCCCTTTCGATCGCGTTCGGTTGCACACCGGCCCACAGTGGGTGACCCTGGGGAGGCGTCACCGAGGGTGCAGCACCCGTAACACTGATATCGGGGAGTCGCAGCCGTGATCAGACATTCCCGCAGGCACTGCGTCGTCGAACTGCAGGCCCTGCCCTTGCGGATCGGACAGATCCGCCGCATCGTTTCAGCGCAACTGCGCCACTGGCAGCTCGATCCGCTCATAGACCGGGCCGCGCTCGGCGTGACCGAACTGCTCAGCAACGTCCACCGCCACGCGCAGCCGGACAAGACCTGCACGGTCGAGATCGAGCTCCGCCTCGGCCGGCTGACCGTGTCCGTCTACGACAGCGATCCGCGCCTCCCGGTCCTCCGGGCGTCCGCGGGGGCGGTGGGGGTCGCGGTCGCCGCGGAGGCCGCAGCTGCCACCGAAGCCGCCGGAACCGACCGGCCCGACCCGGCCGACGCGCTGGAGACCTCCGGGCGCGGCCTCGCGCTCGTGGAGGCCCTCAGCGAGGCGTGGGGGGCACGGCACCGGCCCGACGGTCCGGGCAAGGTCGTGTGGTTCTCCCTGCGCGCCGCACCGGGCCCGGCCGCCCCGCACCATCCGGTGCTCCTGGGCAAGACCAAGCCGGTACGGAGCCCTGCACAGGCCCCGCTCACCGCCGTTCCCGCCGAACCCGTCTCCGCCGGCCGGCCGGTGGCGGCCTCGGTCGGTGCCCGGCCCGGGTAGGGCTCCGGCCGCCGGGTCCCCCGGGAGGGGCGCGTCAGGCCGTCAGGCCGCCGCCCCCAGGGCCCCGAGGGGGTCGTCCAGTACCGGCTGCCACGCCAGCTCGGCGGCTCCGACCAGGCTGTTGTGGTCGAGCGTGCAGGGCAGGATCGGCACGCCTCCGCTGCGCCCCCACAGGCTGCGGTCCGCGACCACCGCGCGCAGCCGCTCGGGGTCGGCGTGGAGCAGCTCCCGGTGGAGGCCGCCGAGGATGATCCGGTCCGGGTTCAGGATGTTCACCAGGCCCGCGAGGCCGAGGCCGAGCCTGTCGATGAGCTCTTCCGTGGCCGCTCGCACGCCTGGATCGGCGTACTCCTCGCGCAGCAGGTCCCGGGCCTGTTGGAGCAGCGACACCTCCGGTCCGGGCGTGCGCCCGGCGGTGGTGAGGAAGGCCAAGGGGTCCGCCTCGACGTCGAGGCAGCCGCGGCTTCCGCAGTAGCAGGCGCGCCCCTCCGGATTCACGGTGAGGTGGCCGACTTCCAGGGCCAGGCCCGAACTCCCGCTGTGCAGGCGGCCGTCCAGGACGAGCGCCCCGCCGACCCCGCGGTGTCCGGTGGCCACGCACAGCAGGTGCTGGGCGCCGCGGCCGGCGCCGTGCCGGTGCTCGGCGAGTGCGGCGAGGTTGACGTCGTTGCCGGTCAGCGCAGGGCCGTCGATGCCGGCGGCCTTCACGCACGCGGCGAAGACGTCCCGTACGGGAGAGCCGGCCGGCCAGGCCAGGTGCAGCGGGTTCAGCGCCGTGCCCTCCGGCTCCGCGACCGCCGAGGGCACCGCCAGGCCCGCGCCGATGCAGCGCCGGCCGGTCTGCGCGAGCAGCGCGGCGCCGGCTTCGACGACCGCGCCGAGCACCTGCGCCGGGTCGGCGGAGACGGGGACCCTTCCGGGGGCGGTGGCCACGATCCGGCCGCCGAGGCCGACCAGGGCGGCGCGGAACCCGTCCGAGTGCACCTGCGCGGCCAGCGCCACCGGCCCGTTCTCGTCCACGGAGAGCCGGTGCGAGGGACGGCCCTGCGCGCCGCCGGCCCCGCCGGGGCGGGAGTCGACGCGGATCAGGCCGAGCGCCTCCAGCTCGGCGGCGACGGCCCCGGCGGTGGCGCGGGTGACCCCGAGC
>NZ_JAGGOW010000088.1 GCF_018614135.1 Streptomyces sp. ISL-66 | reverse complement strand
CGGCGGCCGCGTCCGCCGCGGCGGACGTGGCCGCCTTGTCGGCCGCGTACGCCGCGGCCGACGCGTACCGCGACGAGGGCGCGCTGCTGACGGCGGCGCTCCAGCTCGGCAGCGCGCTGCGCACGGTGGAGCTGGCGGTGCGCCACGCCAAGGAGCGCGAGCAGTTCGGGCAGCCGATCGGGGCGTTCCAGGCGGTCAAGCACCTGTGCGCGCAGATGCTGGTGCGGGCCGAGGTGGCCCGTACGGCGGTCTACGCGGCCGCGGTGACGGGTGATCCGGGCGAGGTGGCGGGGGCGAAGCTGCTGGCCGACGGGGCCGCGGTGCGCAACGCCCGGGACTGCCTGCAGGTGCACGGCGGGATGGGCTTCACCTGGGAGGCGGACGTGCACCTGCACCTGAAGCGGGCCTGGGTGCGGGCGGAGCAGTGGCGCACGGCGGCGCAGGCCGAGGAGGTGCTGGCGGCGGAGCTCTTGGCGGCGCAGCCGCTCGGGGCCGGCCCGCCGGGGGCCGAGCCGCTGTCGGGGGCGGGCTGACCGGGGCCGGCCGCCGGAGGTCGTCCGGCGTAGCTCGCTGTGACGGGCGGGCGGGCCCGGCGGGCCCGGCGGGCACGGTGGGGACGGCGCGGGACGCATTTCCGATTACGGAGAGTTGATATCGGTTTGTGTCCTTCGCTCGCCCCCTTGCGGCCCGGTCTCGGGGGGTGGCTCCGGTACGCTCCCGGGAATGCGAGCGGTTGAGCGGCGCGAGCGCCGCACAGTATGCACCACGCCTACTCCTTCGCGCTGGAATATGCCCGAAGCGCTTGTTGTGGTGACTGTAGGTCAACCATGCTGCTCCGCAAGGGGGTCACGGTCGGTGACCCCGTCCTGTCGCGAGGCGAAGTGTCCGCCGGTTCGGATGGTGTGAGCGGTGCAGGTGCTTCAGGTGCAGCTGGAGGTAGGTCCGGACCCCGCCGAGGTGGGCCGGGCCCGCCGGTGGGCCCGCTCACGGCTGGCGGGTTCGGGCATAGGGGATGACGAGCCGCTCGCCGAGACGCTGATCCTGCTGATCTCCGAGCTGGTCACCAACGCCGTCGTGCACACCGGCTGTCCGGCCGTGCTGCGCATGCTCTTCGGAGAGCCGGGGGTCCGGGTCGAGGTCGCCGACGCGAGCGACCGGGCGCCGGCCCGGCGGCAGGCCGCCGGGGACGACACGGGCGGGCGCGGCCTGGAGCTGGTGGACGGGCTCGCGGACCGCTGGGGGTGGCAGCCCGAGGGCGCCGGGAAACGGATCTGGTGCGAGGTCGACCGGGCGGAGAAGGCCGTGGGGGACTGCGCTTCGGACTGTGCGTCGGACGGGCCCGAAATCCCCGCGTCGATCCGGGAACCGCGCGTGTACCTCTAACGAGGTGTTGACGACTCGTCACCTGTTGATCACCCTTGTGTTGAGCGATTCGTCGCGAGGGGACGCCAAGGGTCCTTGCCTTGACGAGTGCGGGTCGTGGGGTGGCGGCTGCCGTGCCGCGCTCGGGGCGTGCATGCGCGCTGCCGCCACCCACAGCTTCTCCTTCTGGGGCGGGCCGGAGTTGGGAGCCCGGCGGAACCGCTCAGGCGGGCAGGAAGAAGCCGGTCACGTCGGCGAGGAGGCCGTCCCGGTGTACCGCGCTGCTCACGCCCGCCATGAATGCCCCGCCGTCCGCGCCGACCTGGGTCCAGCGGGCCAGTGACCGGCCGTGGTGGTCGAAGACCTCGTCGATGCGGAAGCTGTGCCCGGGGAACGCCCCGGCGAAGCCGTTCATGTACGCGTCCAGTTCGGCCAGGCCGGCGACCTCGGTCCCGGGGTCCCGGTAGCTGACGTCGTCCACCGCGACCGCGCCGAGCGCGGCACGTCGTAGCGCGGGGTCGGCCGACCAGCACGCGGCGTACTTCTCCCAGAGCTGCTGTTGGTCACTCATCGCTGTTCCGATCTCTTGGTTCGCTTCACTGTTCCGGCTTGCCTCGCGCCGATCGACGCGAGGGCTCCGTTGGTGATGGTGTGCAGTTTGGCGGCGCCCGTGCCGGACCGGACGAGCACCAGCAGACCTTGGTAGACCGCCAGGAGCTGGGCGGCTGACGTCTCGACGTCGAGTTCTGCGGGCAGCTGCCGCTGGGCGCGGGCGCGCGTCAGTGCGTCGGCGAAACCGGACTCGATCGTCTCCAGCCCCCGGCGCACGCCCGGGGTGGCCTGCGGAACGGTGAACGACTCCACCGCCGTGTTGGTGAGCAGGCACCCGGGATCGGGTTCGGCGCCCGGGCCGGGGCCGGTGTCGAACGCCGACGTGAAGAACGAGCGGATACCGGCCACCGGATCCTTCGCGTCCCGCAGGTGGACGCGGACCCGGCCCTCGACCACCTGCTCGTTGTAGGCGTCCAGCGCGGCGCTGAACAGGCCCTCCTTGCTGTGGAACGCCCGGTACAGGCTGCCCGGATGCATTCCGGTCGCTTCCTCGAGGTCACGGAGCGAGGCGCCGAGATATCCGCGACGACGGAACAACCGCATCGCGGAGGCCAGCACCTCGCCCTGGTCCCAGACCTGCTTGCGGCCCATCCACCCTCCCCCCGTAGTTGAACGATCGCTCACAAAACTAGCACGAGCGGCGCCCTCGCGCCCGTCGACCTCACGGGCCAACTCGGGCCCAGGGCCGCAGCGGCGTGAAACAGCATTCCGTTTTGGCGTGTTCCAGCGCTTGCCGTCTGCTCGTTCCGATGGATCCCGCACCTCCGCATGCACGGCATCAAGATCAATAAAAATCTTCGCCAACGTCAGCTGTCGACTCGTCAGCTTGTGGGTTCCTTTGCGCCCTTGGTGCGGATTATTCGCGCACTAGGGTCCGGATCCTGCCGCGGTCCCGCGGCAGGATCCGGGTGCCGTGACAGACCGGCACCGTAAAAAAGGAACACACGATGAGCGACAACGTGCCTGGGCGGCCTTCGCGCCTCCAGGCGTGGCCGAGAGGCAAGAGACACCTGCGGCAGATAGCCGTGGGCGTCGCCCTGGTCATGTCCGTCACCGCGCTGTACGGGGGCCAAGAGGCCCTCGCCGCGCCGGTGAAGCCCGCCGCCGGGAAGCCCAAGCCCGCCGCGAAGCCGGCCGCCGCCGCCGCGGCGGACATCAAGTCCGCCAAGGTCGCCGCCCGGCTGAACGGCAAGCGGGTCGAAGCGCTCTCGGAACGCACCGAGACCTCCACCACGTGGGTCAACCCGGACGGCACCCTCACCACCGAAATGGCCGCGGGCCCGATCCGGTTCCGTGACGAGGCCACCCACGAGTGGCGCGACGTCGACCTCGATCTGGTCCAGGCGGCCGACGGTTCCGTCGGCCCCAAGGCGCATCCGCGCGGCCTGCGCCTGGGCAAGCCCGGTGGGCAGAAGCTCACCGCGATGGCGGACAACGCCAAGGCCGCCCCGACCGATCTGGTCACGCTCGGCACCGGTGAGGAGCAGATCACCCTCCAGTGGAAGGGCGGCCTGCCCGCCCCCAAGCTGGCGGGCACCAGGGCCACGTACGAGGACGCCGTCCCGCAGGGCGACGTCGTCGTGGAAGCGACCCGTACCGGCTTCGAGCAGTTCGTCGAGGTCAAGAGCAAGCCCGGCGCGGGCTACTCGTACACGCTGCCGATCCGGACCAAGGGCCTGGACGTCGCCCAGCAGGCCGACGGCAGCCTGCTGTTCACGGACAAGAAGAGCAACAAGACCGCCGCGATGCCCGCGCCCATGATGTGGGACGCGACCGTCGACCCGGTCTCCGGTGAGCACACCCACCGGGCCAAGGTCGCGATGAAGGCCGTCAAGACCAGCGGTGGCGTCGATCTGGTGGTGACCCCGGACGCCGGTTTCCTCGCGGACCCGAAGACCGCGTACCCGGTGACCGTCGACCCCTCGACGTCCTCGCTGGGCAGCCTGTTCGACACCTACGTCCAGCAGGGCGAGACGGTCGACTGGTCGGCCGACACCGAGCTGGACCTCGGCAACCCGGGCACGAAGAACGCCGACGGCACCTTCCGTACGGCGCGCTCCTTCATCACCTGGAACACCGCCCCGATCTCCGACGCCCTGGTCTCCAGCGCCAAGCTGTCGCTCTGGAACTTCCACTCGGGCAACACGGACTGCCAGGCCTACCCGTGGGAAGTCTGGTCCGCCGGCGCCGCCACCACGGCGTCCCGCTGGACGAACCAGCCGGCCATGACCACCAAGTACGCGACGTCCACCCAGACCAAGGGCAACCCCACCTGCACGGCGGCCCCCGACGGCTGGATCGACGCGGACGTGACCAGCCTGGTCCAGAGCTGGGCGAGCGCGAAGGCGAACGCCTCCAGCATGGGCCTGCGGGCGTCCAGCGAAGCGGTCACCACGCAGTGGAAGCGGGTCAACTCCGCCAACGCCGCGGCCAACCCGCCCAAGCTCGTCGTCACCTACAACTACCGGCCGCGCACCGGCACCAAGCAGGAGGCCGGACCGCCGTTCTACTCCTACGGCGGCGCCTACACGGTCAACACCCTGACGCCGACGCTGCGCGACACCTTCATCGACGCCAACGGCGACAAGGTCGACGGCACCTTCCAGATCTTCGACTCCGCCACCGACACCCAGGTGGGCAACGTCCTCGTCTCGCCGTTCGTGGGATCCGGTGAGGTCGCCTCGGTGACCGTGCCCGCCGGTGTGCTCGCCGAGGGCAAGACGTACAAGTTCCGTACGTCGCCCTACGACGGCACCAGCTACAACCTCGGCTGGTCGGCGTGGAAGACGTTCACCGTCGACACCAAGGCCCCCGCGGCGCCCGTGAAGGTCACCTCCACGGACTATCCGACGGACAAGTGGGTCAAGGGAGCCGGCCAGACCGGCACGTTCACGGTCACCCCGCCGGCCGGCGACCACAACTGGCTGGAGTGGTCCCTGGACGGTGTCAGCTGGACCAAGACCGTCACCGGCGGCGCCGCCGCCGACGTGTCCCTGGCCGTGGCCCCGCCGCGCGACGGCAACCAGACGCTCCAGGTCCGCGCGGTGGACAAGGCCGACAACAAGTCGGAGCCGGTGCAGTACGCGTTCCACGCCGGTCCGGGCGGTTTCGCCCAGCCCGGTGAGGGCGAGCGCACGGCGCGCAGGCTTCCGCTGGTCGCCGAGGCCGACTCCACCAAGTACGACCAGGTGTCCTTCTCCTGGCGCCGCTCCGACGCCGACCCGTGGGTCCAGATCCCCGCGGGCGACGTCACCAAGGACGGCCAGGCACTCGCCGGCTGGCCGGTTCCGCTCACGGGCGGAAAGAACGCGCCCCTGGTGTGGAACGCGATCAACACGGTCGACCCGGACGGCAGCGTCAAGATCAAGGCCGACTTCACCGGCCCCAACAGCGCCTCCGGCAGCACCAACGCGCTGTCGGTCGTCGTCAACCGCAACGGTGACGACGCCGCCGGGACGGACATCGGTCCCGGTTCGCTGAACCTGCTCACCGGTGACTTCACGATGTCCAGCCAGGACGCCTCCTCGTACGGCATCTCGGTCGGCCGCACCGCCTCCTCCCGCGATCCGCAGGCGGCCGCGAAGCTTGTGGGCACGGACGGCGGCCAGGTGCCGATCTTCGGCAAGGAATGGCTCTACGGAGCGGCTTCCACCCAGGTCAGCAGCCCGTACGGGTCCCTCGTCAAGACGTCCGCCACCTCCCTGAGCATCAGGATGATCGCGGACGACACCCAGTACCACTTCACCGCGAACCAGGCCAAGACCGCCTGGATCCCCGAGGCCTGGCTGTCCGACTACACCCTCACCGGGGACTTCGGCGGGAACTTCACCCTGCGGGACAACGCCGGGCGCGTCACCACCTTCGTACCGGTGGAATCCCCGAACCCGCAGACGTGGCGCGCCTCCACCTCGTACGTGGACGGCCTGAACAACTCGACCACCACTACGGTCACCGAGTCGGTCCAGTCCGGCGGCAAGACGGTGGTCCGGCCGAAGCTGGTCATCGCCCCGACCTCGGCCGTGACGGCCGCGGCCTGCCAGGCGGCTCCCGCCACCAAGGGCTGCCGCGCCGTCGAGTTCGTGTACGCCGACACCACCACCGCGACCGCCGCCGTCTTCGGCGACTTCGCCGGCCAGGTGCGTGAGGTCCGCCAGTGGGCGACCGATCCCGGCGCCGCCTCGGCGACCGCGGTGGCGGTGTCCACGTACCGGTACGACGACCAGGGCCGGCTGCGCCAGCAGTGGGACCCGCGGCTGCCGCAGCCGACGCCGACCGAGTACGGCTACGACTCCGCCGGACGCGTCGTGACGTACCAGACCAAGGGCGAGAAGCCCTGGACGCTCACCTACGCCAAGGTCGGCGCGACCGGGGCCGACGGCATGCTCACCAGCGTCCGCCGGGCCGCCCTCGCGCCCGGCTCCGTCTCGACCGAGCAGGGCGAGTCGGCCTCCACCGTCGTCTACGACGTCCCGACGACGGGCGCCGCGGCCCCGTACAAGATGGGCGCGGCCGACGTGCTGGCCTGGGGCCAGACCAACGTGCCGAGCGACGCGACGGCGGTCTTCCCGGCCGACTCCGTGCCCTCGGGCAACTCCGGCGCCGCGCTCGGCGCGGGCGACTACACCCGGGCCACCGTCCACTACCTCGGCGTCTCCGGCCAGCCGGTCAACACCGCGGCTCCCGGCGGCTCCGTCACCACCACCGAGAACGACCGCTTCGGCAACACGGTGCGCCAGCTCTCCGCGGCGAACCGCTCCATGGCGCTGGGCCTGACCGCCGCGGACCGGACGGCACTGGCCGCCCTCGGCGTCGACGGCCTGTCCACGGCCGAACGGGCCGAACTGCTCTCGGTGCGCAAGGTCTACAGCGCGGACGGAGGCCGTGAGCTGCAGGCCTTCGGCCCGCTGCGGCGCGTCGACCTGACGGCCGACCTCAAGTCGGGCGCCACCACGCTCGTCGCTTCGGGGACTCCGGTCACCGCCCGCCCGTGGACGGTGACCGCCTACGACGAGGGCCGCCCCACCGACGGCTCGGCGGCGATCGAGGGACAGGTCACCACCGTCACCGACGGTGCGCAGGTACGGGAGTACCCCGGTGTCATGGGCGAGGCCCAGATCACCAAGACCGAGGTCGACTGGGTCAAGGGCCTGCCCACCAAGTCCGTGGAGGACCCGGCGGGCCAGGCACTGACCACGCAGACCGAGTACGACGCCCAGGGCCGGGTCTCCCGGCAGATCCTGCCGGGAGCCACCGCGACGGAGGCGACCAGCCGGTTCTCCACATACTGGTCGGCCACCGGCACCGGCACCTGCCAGGGCCGTCCCGAATGGGCCGACCTGCTGTGCTCGACCGGCCCGTCCGGAGCGATCACGGGCGGCGGCACCAACCCCGCCCAACTGCCCACCAGCACCTACGAGTACGACCGCTGGGGCAACGTCACCAAGACCACCGAGACCGCCAACGGCGTCACGCGCACCAACACCACGGCCTTCGACGCCGCGGGCCGCGCGGCGACCTCCAAGGTCACCGGCGGACTCGGCCAGGCCGTTCCCGACGTCACCAACGAGTACGACCCGGTCTCCGGCCGTCTGCTGAAGACGACCGCGGCCGGCGCTTCCGTCGCCCGCGCCTACGACAAGCTCGGCCGGCAGATCTCCTACTCCGACGCCGACGGCGGGACGACCACCTCCGAGTACGACCAGCTCGACCGGCCCGTCAAGGTCAGCGACAGCGTGCCGTCCTCGGTCACGTACACCTACGACCACGCCGCCGAGCCGCGCGGCCTCGCGGTGAAGGCCACCGACTCCGTCGCGGGCGCGTTCAGCGCCACCTACAACGCCGACGGAGCCCTGGTCAGCGAGAAGCTGCCCGGCGGCTACACCATGAACCAGACGCGCGACGCGGGCGGCGACGTCACCGTCCGCTCGTACCTGCGCGACAGCGACGGCGTGGCCGTCCTGTCCGACACGGTCGCGCACTCCGCGCACGGCCAGCTCACCCGGCACACCGGCTGGTCCGACCAGGTCTACCGCTATGACGGAGCCGGCCGGATCGCGAGCGTCCAGGACACCGCGGACACCGTCTGCACCATGCGCTCGTACACCTTCGACAAGCGGGCCAACCGGACCGGTCTGACCACGGCCACGGCCGCGCCCGGTACCGATTGCCCCACCTCGGGAGGCACCACCGCCACGCAGGCCTTCGACAGCGCCGACCGCCTGGTCTCCGCCGGCTACACCTACGACGCCTTCGGCCGCACCACCGCCTTCAACGGCGGGGCCACGGCGGGCTACTACGCCAACGACCTGGTGTACCAGCAGACCGGCAACGGCAGCCGCCAGACGTGGCTGCTGGACCCGGCCTACCGCTTCCGCTCCACCCTCGTGGAGAGCGGCAGCGGCACGACCTGGACGCAGACCGCGTCCCGCGTCAACCACTACGGCGACGACGGCGACAGCCCCCGCTGGATCACGGAGAACACCGGCGGCGCCGTCAGCCGCGTCGTCGAGTCCCTCGGCGGCTCCATGGGGGCGATCACCAGCAAGACCGGTGACATCGTCCTGCAGATGTCCAACATCCACGGGGACGTCGCACTCCAGCTGCCGCTGGACACCTCGGTGGCTCCCACGGCGCTGGACAACGACGAGTACGGCAACCCGCGCAGCGGCCAGGCCGCGGTGCGCTACGGCTGGCTGGGCGAGAAGCAGCGCTCCGCCGAGACGCCCTCCGGCGTCATCCTGATGGGCGCCCGCCTGTACAACCCCTCGACGGGCCGCTTCCTGTCCCTGGACCCGGTGTACGCGGGCAGTGCCAACGCCTACGAGTACTGCTCGGGCGACCCGGTCAACTGCACCGACCTGGACGGGCGCTGGAGCCGTTCGAAGACCTGGTCCTACTCGTGGGGCCGGCTCACGGCGAGCTACTGGGCGCCGGGCGGCTGGGGCACCGGCTGGGGCGGGGTCAACGTCACCGTCGTGGTCAACAAGCGCAACACCTGGCGGATCGGCAACTACAGCTGGTTCATCTACGGGGTCATCGGAGCGGTGGCGGCGATCCTGTCCGTCATCTTCGTCCCGGCGGCGCCCATCATCATCATCCTGTCCTCGATCCTCACGCTCATCCTGCTGACGATCCAAGCCGTCGCGTACTGGGCGTCGAACCGGGGAGAATGCCTGCACTTGAACATGGGCGCGAGCATCTGGAACAAGTGGTGGGTGCCGCGGTACATGGTGGGCAGGTACGCGTACCCCTGGCGCGGCCGCTGCTGAGACCCGCCCATCACCGACCAGTTCTTCCGCACCTCGACACCGTTCGGAGCCGGACCACATGACCAGTACGAGCAAGCGTGACCAACACCGGCGCGCGGCTCTCGCCCTCGCATCGATGGGCTGCCTCTACGTCGTGGTGGGCATCCCGCTCACCTTCGTCAACGGGCGCGCCTTCGGCGCCCCGCTGTTCTGGCTGGCGGCGCTGAGCTTCGCCGCCGGCTGGCTGGTGGAGCGCAGGACTCCGGGGCAGTAGCCGCGGCGGACCGACCGACCGGGCCCCGCACACCGCTTCCGGTGTGCGGGGCTCCGGCGTGTCCGGGGAACTGTGCTTCTTGCGGGCGATCGCAGTCGGTGCGCACCGGTCCGCGGCCGGCCGTCGGGGCGCCGGCCGCGCGTCAGAGGATGGCGATCGGGGCCACCGGGGTGCCGACCGCGCCGACGAAGGGTTCCGGCATGGCGGAGAGGAGGAACGCGTAGCGGTTCTCTTGCGCACAGGCTGTGGACAACTTTTCGAGGTTCCAGTTCTGGCCCTGGTGCATGCCCATCTCGACCAGGTCCAGCGCGTGCACCGGAAGCCACAGGTCCTCGATCTCCGGCGGGAAGATCTCGAAGGTCAGGGTGTCGTTCGCGACGGCCGCCACGTCCCGCCCGTGGAACCACTCGGGCGTGCGGACGGACAGGCCGGGCGAGGGATAACCGTAGCCGTGCTTGTCGCCCGCCAGGTACACCTGGACCTGCCCGGTGCGCACCAGCACGATGTCGCCCGCGCGGACGGTGACGCCGCCGAACTCCTCGGCCTCCGCGAGGTCCTCCGGGGTCACGGCGTGAGCGCCGGGGAGGCGGTCCAGGCCCTTCGCGCGGGCCACGTCCAGCAGGACGCCGCGCGAGACGATGTGCCCGGCCTTGTCGATGCCGCTGAACTCGGCGCGCCCGTGGGCCGTGATCGTGCCGGCCGGCCGGCCGTTGTAGATCTTCCCGGAGTGCGAGACGTGCGTGAGCGCGTCCCAGTGGGTACCTGCCTGGAGCCCGAAGGTCACGGCGTCGTCGCTGCAGGCCACCGTGCCCGGGCCGAAGAGCTCCTGGTTGATCTGCACCATCGTGTGCAGCGGGTTGATCCGGCCGGGGATCATGCCGGACTGCACCCCGTCCTCCTTGAGCGGCAGGGCGAGCGGTATCCGGCGGCCCGTGCGGATCTCGGCCGCGGCGGCCCGTACGACCTCGTCGGTGATGAGGTTCAGGGTGCCGATCTCGTCGTCGGCGCCCCAGCGGCCCCAGTTGTTGACGCGCTTGGCGATGTCCTGGAACTCGGCGGGCATGCCCATGGATCCCATCAGCTCCTCGCATGAGAGAGACGTTCCCTACGTGAACTAGGGCTTGTGTTCCTGCATCCGCCTGCCCATAGAATCTAACGGTCCGTCAGAAATCGCGGGAAGGGGCCGGACGTGGGGAACTTCTTGGCAGGCAAAGTCGTCGCCGTCACAGGCGCCGGCCGGGGCATCGGCCGGGCCGTGGCACTCGCCGCGGCCGCCGAGGGCGCCAAGGTCGTCGTCAACGACTACGGAGTCGGCATCGAGGGCGGGGAACCGACCAGCGAGATCGCCGAATCCGTGGTGAAGGAGATCACCGCGGCGGGCGGCGAAGCGGTCGCCGTCGCCGACGACATCTCGACCATGGCGGGCGGGCAGCGCATCGTCGACACCGCGCTCGCCCAGTACGGGCGCATCGACGGAGTCGTGTGCGTCGCCGGGATCCTGCGCGAGCGGATGCTGTTCAACATGTCCGAGGAGGAGTGGGACCCGGTGGTCGCCACCCACCTCAAGGGCACCTTCACCGTCTTCCGGGCCGCCTCCGCCGTCATGCGCCGACAGGGCACGGGCACGCTGATCGGCTTCACCAGCGGCAACCACCAGGGCTCGGTCGCCCAGGCCAACTACAGCGCGGCCAAGGGCGGGATCATCTCCCTCGTCCGCTCCGCCGCGCTCGGCCTGGCCAAGTACGGCGTCACCTCCAACGCCGTCGCGCCCGTCGCCCGGACCCGGATGTCGGCCAACGTGCCCATGGAGCTCACGGAGATCGGCGAGCCCGAGGACGTGGCGGCACTCGTCACCTACCTCCTCTCCGACCGGGCCGTCGCCGCCGGCGGCGAGAAGATCACCGGGCAGGTCTACACGATCGCCGGCCCGAAGATCGCCGTCTGGGCCCAGCCGCGCGAACTGCGCGCCGGCTACGCCGAGGGCTCCTGGACCCCCGAGAAGATCGCCGACTTCCTGCCCGGGACGGTCGGCACCGATCCGATGCCGATGCTCGCGCAACTGGAAGCCATGGCCAAGGCGGCGGCCGCCAAGGACCGCCCCAACCAGTAAGGGGGCGGCACGTGGACTTCAGTTTCGGCGCCGAGGACGAAGAGCTGCGCGGCCGCGCCCGGTCGTGGCTCGCGGAGCACCTCGTGGGCCCGTACGCGCAGGCCGTCGGCCTCGGCGGGCCGGGCAGCGAGCACGAGGGGGTCGACGTCCGGCGCGCGTGGGAGCGCGAGCTGGGCCGCGGCGGCTGGATCGGCCTAGGATGGGAGACCCGAGGCCCCGGCGGGGCGTACGGGAACCAGCGGCTCTCCCTGACCGGGCAGGTGGTGTGGGCCGAGGAGTACGCGGCCGCGCGCGCCCCCGCCCGGGTCGGCCACATCGGCGAGAACCTCCTCGCGCCGACCCTGATCGCCCACGGCACCCCGGAGCAGCAGGCCCGCTTCCTCCCCGGCATCGCCCGCGGCGAGGAACTGTGGTGCCAGGGCTACTCCGAACCGGGCGCCGGATCCGACCTCGCGGGCATCCGCACCACGGCGGCGGCGGATCCGGCGGACGGGCTGCTGCGCGTCACCGGGCAGAAGATCTGGACCTCCCTCGCCCAGGACGCCGACTGGTGCTTCGTCCTGGCCCGCACCGAGCCCGGCTCGAAGCGGCACCGGGGACTGTCCTTCCTCCTCGTGGGGATGGACCAGCCGGGGAAGGTCGACGTCCGGCCGATCCGGCAGATGTCGGGGACCTCGGAGTTCAACGAGGTGTTCTTCGACGGGGCCGTCGCCGCCGAGGTCGTGGGCGGGCAGGGCAACGGCTGGACCGTGGCCATGGGCCTGCTCGCACGGGAGCGGGGCGTCTCCACGCTCGTCCAGCAGATCGGCTTCGCGGCCGAACTGGAACGGGTGGTCGCCTCCTACGGGGCCGCCGGCGCGGCCGATCCGGTGCTGCGCGAACGCCTCGTACGGCAGTGGGCGGAGCTGCGCACGATGCGGTGGAACGCCCTGCGGACCCTGGGCTCCCCGCCGCCCTCGTCCCCGCCCTCGTCTCCGCCCTTGTCCCCGGAGGCGCGAGCGGGCGGGAACGCGTCGGGGAACGCCGGCGGGAACGCGTTCGGGAACGCGGGCGGCGGGGACCCGGGCGCGCCGAGCGTGGCGAAGCTGCTGTGGGGCGGCTGGCACCGGCGGCTCGGCGAGCTGGCGGTGGCGGTCCGCGGCGCGGCCGCCACGGCCGGGCCGGGCGACTGGGCGCAGGACACCCCGTACGAACTCGGGCTCGACGAGGAGCAGCGGCTGTTCCTGTTCACCCGCGCCGACACGATCTACGGCGGCTCGGACGAGATCCAGCGCGACATCATCGCCGAGCGCGTGCTCGGCCTGCCTAAGGAGCCCAGGTGAGAGGCGTCGTATTCGACGGCAAGCAGGCCCGAGTGGTCGACGATCTGGAGGTCCGGGACCCGGGGCCGGGCGAAGTGCTGGTGGCGATAGCGGCGGCGGGACTGTGCCACAGCGACCTGTCGGTGATCGACGGGACGATCCCCTTCCCGCCGCCGGTGGTGCTCGGGCACGAGGGCGCGGGCGTGGTGGAGGCGATCGGGTCCGGGGTCACGCACGTGGCGCCCGGGGACCACGTCTCGCTCTCCACGCTCGCCAACTGCGGTGCCTGCGCCGACTGCGACCGCGGGCGGCCGACCATGTGCCGCAAGGCGATCGGGATGCCGGGGCAGCCGTTCTCGCGGGGCGGCGGGCCGATCTTCCAGTTCGCGTCCAACTCCGCCTTCGCCGAGCGCACCGTCGTCAAGGCCGTGCAGGCGGTGAAGATCCCCCGGGACATCCCGCTGACCTCGGCGGCTCTGATCGGCTGCGGGGTGCTGACGGGCGTGGGCGCCGTACTGAACCGGGCGAAGGTGGACCGGGGCGAGACGGTGGTCGTCATCGGCACGGGCGGCATCGGGCTGAACGTGCTCCAGGGCGCGCGGATCGCGGGCGCGACGACCATCGTGGCGGTGGACGCCAATCCGGCGAAGGAGGCGGTGGCCCGCCGGTTCGGCGCCACGCACTTCATCGACGCCTCGGCGGCCGCGGACGCCTCGGCGGCCGTCAGGGAGATCCTGCCGACCGGCGCGGACCACGCCTTCGAGTGCGTGGGCAACGTCAAGCTGATCCGTCAGGCCGTCGACCTGCTGGACCGGCACGGACAGGCCGTCCTGCTCGGCGTGCCCGGCTTCACGGAGGAGGCTTCCTTCCAGGTCTCGTCGATGTACCTGGACAAGACGATCATGGGCTGCCGGTACGGGTCCTCGCGCCCGCAGCGGGACATCGCGCTCTACGCCGAGCTCTACCGGCAGGGCAAGCTGCTGCTCGACGAACTGGTCACGGAGGTCTACCCGGTCGAGGACTTCGCCAAGGCCGTGGACGACGCCCACCACGGGCGGGTGGCGCGCGGGGTGCTGACCTTCTGAGGGCCCCGGCGCAGGCGGGTGCGCGTACGGGGCGGGGTCCCGGCTGCTCCACGGCCGGGGCCCGTTTCCGTGTGCCCGCCTGCCCGTGTGCCTTCTGTCTGCCCGCCCGCCCGCACGCACGCTCGGGTGCCCGCCCGCCCGCCGACCGGGAACGGAGCGGGAGGGGTTCGGGAACGGCGGGAGGGAGGCTGCGACCAGTAGAAGGCCTGCCGACCGGGCGGCCGAGAGAGATGGGGGTCTCGTGGCCAAGTTCGTTCTCGTATCAGGAAGTACGAGCCGGGAGTCCGTGAACGCCGCCGTACTGGCGACCGTGAGCCACCTCCTGGCGGATCTGCCCGGCACCCACGAGGCGGAGCTGCTCCCCATCGCGGAGCTGCCGTTCTACGAGACCGCGCTGGAGCGCGCCGGAGGTTCGGCGGCGGTGCGCCAGGCCAAGAAGGTGGTCGCCGGAGCGGACGTGCTGTTCATCAGCACCCCCTCCTACAACGGCGAGATGCCCGGCGCGCTGAAGAACGCGCTGGACTGGCTGTCCCGGGCCGGCTGCGGCGCGAGCCCCCTGTCCGGCAAGGTGACGGCCGTGACCAGCGCCTCCCCCGGCGCGCGCGGCGCGCTCGACGCCCAGCCCGGGCTGATCGGCGTACTCGGCCGCTGCGGCGCGCGGGTCGTCGAACACGAGCCGGTCGCCGTGGGCGGTACGGGGGGCCTGGCCCTCGAGGACGGCCGCTTCACGGACCCGGAGCTCGTGGCCCGGCTCCGGAGCCTGGCCCTGGCCGCGCTCGCCGAATTCGCCGAACTCGACGCCGTCGACGCGGTCGACGCCGTCGACGCGGTCGACGCCGTCGACGCGGTCGACGCGGTCGACGCGGTCGACGCGGTCGACGCGGTCGACGCGGTCGATGCCGTCGGCGCGGTCGGCGCACGGGTCGAAGCGCTCGTCTGAGAGGGGCTGGACGCGGTGGTGGTGGTGACGGTGGCGGGGGAGACGGACGGTCCGCCGGTGTGCGGCGGCCGCGAGGCCCCGCTGCCCGGGGCGGCGCCGACCGCGCCCGCCCCGTGGGCGCCCCGGCCCGCGACGCAGCGGCTCCGGCTGCGCGTCGTGCGCACGACCGCCCGGGCCATCTCCTGGTACGCCCGCCGCGGCCCTGGGCCCGCACCCACCGCTTCCCGAAGGAATCCCGACATGCAGATGACCAGCGCCGGAACCGCGTCGTGACCGGTCCCCGCTGTACCGGCCGGCTCCTGATGGTGATGCCGTACGAGGAGCTCGTCCGCAAGGCCGTGGAAGCGGGCTTCCGCGTCTGGTCGATCTGGGATCCCAAACTCCGTCCGGCCGCCTACCTCGACCGGGTCGCGGCGAACTCGGAGGAGCTGGCCCTGGCCGACTTCGACGACGAGGCCGCGCTGCGTGCCCTGGTGGCCCGGATGGCCGAGGAGAACTGCGTACAGCACGTCCTGCACCTGGGCGGCGACCAGTCGGGCCCGGCCCCCGTGCCCGCCGGGGCCCGGGCCGAAGCGGAGGCGCTGGGCCTGTCGGCGGGCGGAGAGCAGTCCGTCCGGCTGCTCAACGACCGGAACGCGATGCGCAGGCTGCTCAACCGCAACGGGGTATCGGTCGTTCGCGTCCGGGAAGCCGCGACGTACGGCGAAGTCGGCTCGCTGCTCCGGGAGTTCGGTCTGCCGGCCGTCGTCAAGCCGGTCAACTCGCCGGACGGGCAGGGGGCCGCGCTGGTCCGTACGGACGCCGACCTCGCGCAGTGGGCCGAGCCGGCCGGGTCCGCCGGGCCCGCCGCGCTCGAAGGGCCCTTCACGGTGGAGGACTTCCTGGAGGGCCCGGAGTTCAGCGTCGAGACCCTGACCGTCGACGGCATGCACCTGGTCGCCGGGATCACCGCCAAGGGCGCCGGCGCGCCCACCGGACCGGCCGGAACGGTTGGACCGGCCGAACCGACCGCCCCGGCCGCTCCGGCCGAACCGACCGGAACCACAGGAGCCACCGGAATCACAGCACCCACCGGAACCACAGGAACCACAGGAACCACCGCACCCACCGGCACGACCGGGCCGGTCCCCGGCCCGGCCCCGCTCGGGGAGGTCGAGGAGGGCGCGATCCGCGCCACCGTCGCCGCCCTGCTCGACCTCGCCGGCTACGAGTTCGGCCCCGCGCACACCGAGGTCGTCCTCACCAGGACCGGGCCCCGCATCCGGGAGTGCCGGGCCCGCCTCGGCGGCGACCGGGATCCCCTGCGCGCGGGGGTGGCCACCGCCGGGCGGATCCCCGGGGCCCACCCCGCGCCGCCAAGCAGCACGTCCACCCCCGCCCCGAAGGAGGCCCTGCGATGACCACGAACAACGTGCCCGCCGATGCCCTGCCGATGGCCGAAGACACCGGCTGGGGCGCCACCCCCGCAGGCCGGGCCCCCACCTCCGGCCCGGCTCCGGTCGTGCGCGTATGACCGTGCTGGTGCTGCACCGGTTCCCGCTCGGACCGTTCCCGTACGACCGGTGGCTGTCGGACTTCGACGGCGGAGTGGTCATGATCGCGGCCCGCGACGCCATCGCGGCGGGCGGCGAGCAGCTCCCGGCAGGGCTGGGCGGCTACCGCCACCTGGAGATCATCGACACCTTCGACGACGGGGAGCTCGTCGACCGGCTGGCCCGAGACCTCGCCTACGAGTACCAGGTCACGCACGTCATCGCCCACCACGAGGCCGATCTGCACCGCGCGGCCGCCCTGCGTGAGAAGTTCGGCCTGCCGGGCCAACTGCCCTCCGGACTCCTGCCGTTCCGGGACAAGGCCCTGATGAAGCGCAAGCTCGCCGCGGCGGGACTCGAAGTCGTCCCGCACGCGCAGGCGGGAACCGCGGCCGAGGTGCGGGCCTTCGGCGCCGCGCACGGCCTGCCGCTGGTCTTCAAGGTCATCGACGGCACCGGCACCGGCTCTCCCGCCGCCGCGGGGCCGCGGATCGCGGGGACCGGGGAGGAGCTGGAGGAGTACCTCGCCGAGGCCTTCCCGGCCGCCGCGGGTCCCCGGGAGGACCTGCTGGTGGAGGCGTACGTGGAGGGCCGGACCTGTCACGTGGACGGGGTGGTCGCGGGCGGCCGCACAGTGATGGCCTGGCCCTCGCGGTACGAGTACGACCCGGTCTCCTTCGGGAGCGGCGACGGGGCCCTCGTGGACCTCACGCTGGCCCCCTCCGACCCGCTGACCCCGCGGCTGCTGGCGCTGGTCGAGGAGGCCCTCGGGGCGCTGGAGGGGCCTGCCGACCACGCCTTCCACGCGAAGGTGTTCCACACCCCCGACGACCGGCTGGTGGTCTGCGAGATCACGGCCAGGCCCGCGGGCGGCCGCGTCCGGGACGTGCTGAGCGCGGTCTTCGGGGTGCATCCGGTGGAGCTGGCGGCCCGCGCCGAGGTGGGCCTGCGGCTGCCGGCCGTGGAGGCCCGCGCGCGGTCGGGCGGGCGGCTGGAGCCCGTCCGGATGGCGGGCCAGGTCCTGATGATGAAACGGACGGGAACGGTCCGCGCAATTCCCCCCACTCCGGAGGAGCCGTGGGTGGAGTTCTACGGGGTCTTCGCGGAGCCGGGAGAGGTGATCGGCGATGCCGAGAACGCCTGCGACTTCCTTGCGGTGGCGGTTCTTTCGGCCCCGACTCGGGCGGAATGTGAGAAACGTCTACGGGCTTTGGGGGCGCATTTTGAGACAGAGTTCGTAATCGGTTGACGCGTTGTCAGCCAACCGGACATCCTGCCTCCGAAACGTGGAATACCCCTGGATCCCGCCCAGTTCCCGTTGTACTGTCCGTGCTTGGTATCGGAGGGGGAACCAATGGGGAACGGTTCCGGGGAACCTCTGGCTTGTCGAAAGCGACACGCAAGGCTTCAAGAAAACAACGGGTGGGGAAAAGAAATGCGTACCAAGCTGGCCGGAATCGTCGGAATCATCACATTGGGCCTGGCGGTCGTACTCGGCATAAGCGGAGACCTGGAATCCAATTCCGCGGACCAGCAGTCGGTACAGGCCGAGGAAGTCGGCCCCCGCACCCCGTCGCCCGCCCCCGCCCCCGGTCTCTGACCCCGGCGTCCGGAACCACGACGTACGGCGGCCCGCCCCCTGACCCGGGGCGGGCCGCCGTCGTGCGTCACCGCGGGGTCACGCGCGTCCGTCGTGCGTCACCGCGGTCCCGGGCCTCACCGCGGGGTCACGCGCGTCCGCCGTGCGTCACCGCGGGTCGCGCGCGTCCTCGGGCACACCCATCGCGTCGAAGCGCTCCGCGGCCCGCGCCCGGTACTCCTCGGCGCGTTCCGTGTCGCCGAGCGCCTCCGAGGCCTGCGCCATTCCGGCGAGGGCGCGGGCCTCCTCCATCCGGTACTCGGCGGCCGCCGCCCGGCGGTGGACGCCTTCGTACAGCTCCAGGGCCCGGGCGGGCTCGCCGCGGGCCAGCCGGAGGTTGCCGATGAGCCGTTCGACCTTGATCTGCCGGGGCGGGGACACCCGGCGCCGTACCAGCTCCATCGCCTGCTCCTCGCACCGCCGGGCCTCGCCCGCCCGCCCGAGGAGGTGGCGGACGTTCGCCATCAGGGCGAACGTGACGGCGAGGTTGTCCGGCTGCCGCGACTCGTCGAAGAACGCCAGCGTCCGTCCGAGGCACTCCTCGGCCTCCGCGACGCGCCCCAGGGCGAGGAGGGCGCTCGCGAGGTCGTTGCGCGCGGCGACCTCGCTGTCCTGGCTGTCCACCTCGGGCGCCAGCTCGACGGCCCGCTGCGCGGCCGCGAGCGCGTCCTTCGGGCGGCCCAGCGACGCGTACGTGGTGCTCAGCGAGCACATGAGGTGCAGTTCGGCCTGCACGTCCCCGGTCTCCTGGTGCACTTCCACGGCCAGTTCCTGGCACCGCAGCCCCTCGGCGAGCTCGCCGATGCTGCTGTGCAGCAGCCCGAGGAGCTCCAGGCAGCTGCCCTCGCCGATGCGTTCGCCTTCGGACCGCGCCAGTTCGAGCGCTTCCTCGGTGAGGGCGATGCCCTCGCGGAACCTGCCGAGCTTCCACAGCGCGGCCACCTGGTTCGTCAGGCTGATCCGCAGCGCCTGTACGTCGCCCAGCCGGCGGGCCGACCGGATGGCGATCTCGCCGACCGTGCGGTAACGCTCCATGTGGCTGCGCATGTTCAGGAAGAAGATCAGGTTCCGGGCCGTGTACACGGCGTGCCGCAGGAAGCCCCGGTCCTCCGCGACGGAGATCGCCGCCGTCACCGCGCCGCCCTCGCGGTCGAACCAGGCGGTGGCCCGGTCCTCGTCCGCCAGCGGGGGAAGCGCCGCCGCGGTGTCCGCCAGGCCCGACGCGTAGGGGGACCGCGCGGGGAACAGCACCGCGCACGCCGCCTCGGTGGCCGCGTAGAAGTAGTCCAGGAGCCGTTCCACCGCCGCCGTGTCGTCCGGCGCGGTCTCCGCGTTGCGCAGGCTCTGCGCGAAGCTGCGGACCAGGTCGTGGAAGGCGTAGTAGCCCAGCTCGTGCTGCTGGACCAGGTGCATGTCCAGGAGGTCCTCCAGGAGGTCCTCCGCGTCGCGGGTGTCCGCGGCGAGCAGGGCCGCAGCCGAGTGGAGGTCGATCTCGGTGCCCGGGTGCAGGCTCAACAGCCGGAAGGCGTCGCGGTGTTCCTCGTCCATCGCCTGGTACGAGAGCCGCAGGGTGGCCGCGACGCTGCGCTCGCCGGAGCTCAGCTCGTCCAGCAGCCGGGTCTCGTCGCCCAGCCGGTCGACCAGGTGCTGCACGGTCCACCGGGAGCGGTTGCGCAGCCGGGCGGTGGCGATGCGCAGGGCCAGCGGCAGGTGGCCGCACAGGGCGGCCAGCGACCGGGCCGCCGCGGGCTCCCGCTCGGTGCGCTCCCGGCCCAGGGTCTCGGTGACCAGCGCCATGCTGTCCTCGGGGGACATCATCCCGATGGAGATCCACTGGGCGCCGTCGAGCTCGACCAGCCGGGCCCGGCTGGTGACCAACACGAGGCAGCCGGGCGAGGCGGGCAGCAGCGGGTGCACCTGGGCGGCGTCGCAGGCGTTGTCGAAGAGGAGCAGCAGCCGGCGGCCGACCAGGGTGGCCCGCCACAGGGCGGCCCGCCCGGCGGGGTCCTCGGGGATCCGGTCGCCGGGCACCCCGAGGGTGCGCAGCAGGCCCGCGATCACCGAGCCGGGCTGGAGCGGCTGCTCGCCGGGGGTGTAGCCGCGCAGGTCGACGTGGAGCTGGCCGTCCGGATACTGCTCGGCCAGCTGGTGGGCGACGCGGACCGCGAGTGCGGTCTTGCCGGTGCCACCCATGCCGTCGACGGCGACGATCCGAGTGCGGGCGTCGGCGTCGTCGGTACCGTCCGCGTGTCCGTGTCCGTGTCCGTGTCCGTGGCCGTGCCCGTGCCCGTGCAGGTGTCCGTGCCCGTTCCCGGCGGCGGCCAGCAGGGAGGCCAGTTCCCGGCTGCGGCCGCTGAAGTCGGCGAGGTCGTAGGGGAGGGTGCAGGGCGCGGCGCCGGGGGCGGGACCGGCGGCGCTGCGGGCGGCCGGGTCCGGGGCCGGGTCCGGCGCCGCGGGCGGGTCCGGATCCGGTCCTGCGGAGTCGGAGGGAGCCGCCGATGCCCGGGCGGGAGTACGGGAGGCGTCGCTGGCGGCGGCCGGCGCCGTCCGCTCCGGGGGTTTGGGGCCCGCGAGTTCCGGGCTGTCCCGCAGGATGCCCTCGTAGAGCCGGGTGAGCCGGGGTCCGGGGTCGACGCCGAGTTCCTCGACGAGGAGTTCGCGGACCCGGCCGAACTCCTCCAGGGCCTCGGCCTGGCGTCCCGAGCGGTACAGGGCGAGCATCAGGTGGCCGCGCAGGTTCTCCCGCAGCGGATGGGAGGAGACCAGTTCGCGCAGGTCGCCGACGAGCTCGGCGCTCTCGCCGTGCTCCAGACGGAGCTGGAAGAGCTGTTCGGCGGCGGTCAGCCGGCGCTCTTCGAGGGCGGTGGCCGCGGCTTCGACGACCGGGCCGCCGGCGCCGGACAGGACGGGCCCCCGCCACAGTCCCAGTGCGGTGCGCAGTTCGGTCTCGGCGTCGCAGGGGCGTCCGGCGGCCAGTGCCTCGCGGGCCAGCCGGGTGTGCAGCTGGAAGAGGGAGAGGTCGAGCTGCCCGTCTTCCAGGACGGCCCGGTAGCCGGGACCGTCGGTGGTGATGAGGTCGCTTCCGCCGGGTATCCGCCGGCGGAGGTCGGCGACCGCCTTGCGGATCTGGTGCGAGGCGGTGGTGGGGGGTTCGTCCTCCCAGGCGGCTTCCACGAGCCGGGTGACGGGAACGACGCGGCCCGGTTCCAGAAGCAAAGTGGCAAGCACTCTTTCCTGGATGGGACCGCCGAGTCTCAGCCGGTTTCCACCGGACCAGGCCTCCAATGAGCCAAGGAGGTTGAACCTCACCTTCGTATCGTTTTGCTCCGCCATGTCCCCCACCAGTCGTACGCGCAAACCCCCAGGCAGAGGCCTCGCATGGTAAGAGACTAAAGGGTTCCGGGTGGGAGCGGTACTGGTCCGGGAGGCGTTCGGGGAGCCCGGAATGGAGGCTTCACGGGTCGGTGGAACCGCGTACGGACGGAGTGCCCGGGAAGGATTTCAGACGGCTCGACGGGTCCCGGGCGAGTGCTTCGCAGACGTTCGCATTGCGTAGGTTCGTCCCCGGATCCGGTCCGGCGCGCGGGGAGCGGCTCAGTCGGCGAAGCGCCCGAAGCGGCCCTTGTGGAAGAGGAGCGGGTCGCCTTCGCCGGCCGCGCCCATGGCCTCGACCTTGCCGACGACGATGAGGTGGTCCCCGCCGGTGTGCACGGCGTGGATCCGGCAGTCGATCCACGCGGGGACCGCGTCGAGCTGAGGTGATCCGGTGGCCGGGGCGGGTGTGTGCGCGACCCCGGCGAACTTGTCCGCGCCGCTGACGGCGAACGCGCGGCACAGCGGGCCCTGGTCGGCGCCGAGGATGTTGACGCAGAACACCCCGGCGCGCGCGATGCGGGGCCAGGTGGTCGACGTCCGGGCCACCATGAAGGTGACCAGCGGAGGGTCCAGGGAGAGCGAGGCGAAGGACTGGCAGGCGAAGCCGGCCGGGCCCTCGTCGTCCGCGCCGGACGGGGCGGTGATGATCGTGACCCCGCTGGCGAAGTTCCCCAGTACGGCCCGGAATTGCGCGGGGCTGACGGGCGCGCGCTCGTCCTCGCCGACGGCCCGCAGGGCGGGGCGCGGAGTCGGGTCGACACGGCCGGGTGCCGGCTCCGGCTCCGTCGCGGCGGAGGTGGGTGAGCCGGCGGATCTGAGGTATCGGACGACGGTGGCCGCCATCCCTGCGTGTCCCATCACACGACCGATTGAAGCTGACGGGGCGTCAGATGGGAAGGGCGGTGTAGGGTCGGGATCAATTGAACGCGTTCAATTGATGTCGGGGGGTAGTCATGGGAGACCGGACGCGCACAGCGGGACAGCAGGGGGCCGAGGTGCGGAGCGAGTGGAGCGCCCTCGCGCCCGGCGCCGAAACGGTCGCGGCCGTGCAGTTCGCGCTGGCGGGGATCTTCTGGATCGTCACCATCGACACGTGGGACGACTACGGCACGGGCTACGGCGGCGCCCCCGCCCTCATCGGCCTGCTCTGCATGTGCGCCTTCGCCCCGCCGGTCCTGTTCGTGCTGGGCATGCTGCACGCCGGGCTCTTCACCGTCCCGGTGATCGCGCTGTCCAACGCCGCCGGCGTGCGCAGCCGGATCCCGGCACCCCGGTGGGCCCTGCCGGCCCTGGTCCTGCTCTGCGCCGTGTACGCCGGGCCGGTGGCCCTGATGTCCGGCACCTCGTACGCCGCCGCGTACGCCTGGACGGCGGCCGCCGGGGCGGTCCCCGTCGCCGTGGCGGTGGCCGCGCGCACGCGCCAGTGGCCGAAGGCCAGGGTGCGGCGGCGGACGTTCGCGATGAGCGGGGTCGCGGTGCTGCTCACCGTCCTCGCCGGGATCGAGGCGCAGGTGACGGACGTGCTGCCGCCCTACCGGCCGCCGGTCCTGGCGCACGCCGACTACGTGGGCCAGTGGGCCGGTGACGGCACCTGGCTGGTGCTCGGCGAGGACGGCGCGGCGCAGGTGCTCGGCCTCCCGGTGGAGGACCCGGCGCACGCGGACGTGGAGCGCTGCACGGGCAGCGGCACGTGGCGCGCCCAGGACGCGCACGGCGGTCACCGGGCGGGCATCGCCCTCTCCGTACCGGACTGCGAGAAGGCCGAACTGAGCTGGGGGGCGGGGGGAACGGCAGAGGAGCCCGAGCTGTTCGTCCTGATCGGGGACCCGGACGGCGGGGAACTGCGCGTGCTGCGGAAGCGGGCGCGGTAGGCGGTCGGGGCGACGCCCAGGGCCTGCTGGAAGACCCGGCGCATGGTCTCGGCCGAGCCGAACCCGGACGCCTCGGCCACCGTGTCCACCGGATCCTCGCCCGCTTCGAGCAGCGCCCGGGCCGCCTCGAGCCGGACGGACTCCAGGTACTGCCCCGGGGTCATCCCCGTCTCGGAGCGGAAGAGCCGGGCGAGGTGACGGGCGCTGAGGCCGGCCTCGCGGGTGAGCTCGGCCAGGGTCCGCCGGGGGTCGGCGCCGACCGCGTCCATGACCGTGCGCAGCACCGGATGCCGGGCCTCGCGCGGGGTGAGGCGGGCGCTGTACTGGGACTGCCCGCCGGGCCGGGCCATGAAGACCACCAGCTCGCGCGCGACCTCCCGGGCGGTGGCGGGACCGAGGTCCGCCTCCACCAGCGACAGGGCGAGGTCGATGCCGGCGGTGACACCGGCGGAGGTGTGGACGTGCCCGTCCTGCACGAACACCGGATCCGCCTCGACCAGTACCCGGGGGTACGCCGCCGCGAGCTGCGCGGCGAGCCGCCAGTGCGTGGCCGCGCGGCGCCCGTCGAGCACGCCCGTCTCGGCCAGTACGAACGCTCCCGCGCACACCGAGGTGACGCGGCGCGAGCGGCGCACCAGATCGGCCACCAGGCCCGTCAGTGCCTGGTCGGCGACGGCCCGGCGCCAATCGCTGCGGCCGGGGACGAGGACCGTGCCGGGATGCCGGGGCACGCTGTCGGGGCCGCCGTCCACACCGATGCGCACGCCGGAGGAGGTGCGGACCTCGGCGCCGGTCGGGGAGACCACGCGGACCTCGTAACGGGCGCCATGGGCGTTGGCGGTGCTGAACACCTCGGCGGGGCCCGTGACATCGAGCAGCTGGACGCCGTCGAAGGCGACGATCACGACGGAGTGCGGGGCTGCTCGTGACATGAGGCGTCCAGGGTAGGCCAGGGCCTGCCCGCCCGGTGCACCGACCCGCACCGCGCGGAGTTCGCGCTGCTGACGGCGGACGCGCGGAGGTGAAGCCCCCTACCGCCCCAGGTACTTGGGCGTGCGCCGCTCCACGAAACTGGCCACCCCCTCGTTCGCGTCGGCCGTCGTCATGTTGAGTTCCTGGGCGGTCGCTTCGGCGGCGAGGGCCGTCGCGCGGTCGCCCTCTAGGGAGGCGTTGACCAGCTGCTTGGTCAGGGCCAGGGCCCGGGTGGGGCCCTGCGCGAGGCGCTCGGCCCACTCCCGGGCGGTGTCCTCCAGCGCCTCGGCCGGAACCACCTTGTTGACCAGGCCGAGGCGTTCGGCCTCGGCCGCCGGGACGGCGTCACCGAAGAACATCAACTCCTTCGCCTTCTGCGGCCCGACGAGGCGGGGAAGCAGGTACGCGCCCGCGCCGTCCGGAACCAGACCACGGCGGACGAACACCTCGATGAAACGGGCCGGTTCGGCGGCGATCACCAGATCGCAGGCCAGCGCGAGGTGCGCGCCGATGCCGGCCGCCGTGCCGTTCACGGCGGCGATGACCGGCTTCTCGCAGTCGAGCACGGCCGTGATCAGGCGCTGGGCGCCGAGCCTGATCATGCGGGCCACGTCGCCCGCGATCCGCTCCCCGGTGGCGGGCGCCCCGCGCAGGTCGGCGCCCGCGCAGAATCCCTTGCCGGTGGCCGTGATGACGACGGCCCGCACGCCGGGATCGGCGGAGGCCTCGGCGAGCAGCGCGATGACCCGCTCGCGCTGGTCCGGGGTGACGGCGTTCATGGCCCCGGGCCGGTTGAGCGTGATCCACGAAACGCCGTTGCCGATCCGGTGGAGGACCTCGTCCTCGGGGGTGGATGCCATGCTGAACTCCCGTTCGGGGATGGTGTGGCGTCGGGCAGGGTCAGCGGCAGATGGCCAGCGCGTCCAACGCCACGGCCCCCTGCCCGCGCGGCAGCACCATCAACGGGTTGATGTCCAGCTCGGAGAGCTCGCCCCCCAGCTCCATCGCCATCCGCTGCACCCGCAGGATGACCTCCACCAGCGCGTCGACATCCGCCGGCGGCGCCCCCCGCACGCCCTCCAGCAGCGCGTGCCCGCGCAGCTCGGTCAGCATCGCCCGCGCCTGGTCCTCCCCGAACGGAGGCACCCGCACCGCAGCGTCGTGCAGCACCTCCACGAGTACGCCGCCCAGGCCCACCGTCACCGTCGGGCCGAAGAGGTCGTCCTGCGTGACCCCGACGACCATCTCGACGCCGCGCTCCACCATCTGGCAGACGAGGATCCCGTCCAGCGGGACGTCCTCGTAGCGCGCTATGTCCGTCAGCTCCCGGTAGGCGTCGCGGATCTGGCTCGCCGACGTCAGGCCGATCTTCACCAACCCCAGCTCCGTCTTGTGCGCGAGCTGCGGCCCCGAAGCCTTCATGACCACCGGGTAGCCCACCAGTCCGGCCGCCCGTACGGCGGCGGCCGCGCTGGTCACCAGCTGCTCCCGGGGCACCCGTATACCGTAGGCGCGCAGGAGCTGCTTCGCGGAGTGCTCGCTGAGCTGCTGCCCCGGACGCATGAGCGCCTGCGCCTTGCGGAAGGAGGGCGACAGGGTGCGCGGGGCGTCCTCGAAGGGGGAGCGGTAGGCGGCGGTGAAGCGGTGGTGGCCGAGGTAGGCGCGGACGGCGGTGATGCAGTTGCCGAAGGTGCGGAAGGTCGCCACGCGGGAGGACCCGAGGAGCGTGGTGCGATAGGCCTCCTCGGTGCCGACGGGGGAGCCCCAGATCACGCAGATCAGCTTGTCGGTCTGCTCGGCCGCGTCCACCAGGTCCTGCGCGAGCTTGTCGCTCATGGGCGGGAAGGGCCCGGTGATCGGGCAGATCAGGACGCCTACGGAGGGATCCGCGAGGATCGCGTCGATGATCTTGCGGCCGCGCCAGTCGCCCACGGGGTGACCGCCGTTGTCCACGGGGTTGGAGACCCCCAGGTACTCCGGGATCCACTGGTGGAGCTCGTCCTGCTTGGCCCGGGAGAGGGCGGGGATGCTGAGCCCGGCCTCGGTCGCCAGGTCGGAGAAGTGGGCGCCGGTGCCGCCGGAGATGGAGTACACGACGACCCCGTCGGCGAGCGGCTTGCGCGCCCGGGCGAGCAGCGCGGCGGTGTCCTGGAGCTCGTCGAGGCCGTCGACGCGGATGACTCCGAACTGCCGCATGGCGGCGTCCACGACGGTGTCGGCGCCGGTCAGCTTCCCGGTGTGGGAGGCGGCCATCCGGGCGCCGGTCTCGGTGCGGCCGACCTTGACGGCGACGACGGGTACGCCGTTGCGCGCCGCGCGGTCGGCGGCGAGGAGGAACTGGCGCCCGTCCTTGAGCCCTTCGACGTAGCAGGCGATCGCCCCGACCTCGGGCTGCTCGGCGAAGTAGGAGATGAAGTCGGAGGTCTCCAGATCCGCCTCGTTGCCCGTGGGGGCCCAGTGGGAGAGCCGGATGCCCAGCTCCTGGAGGGTGTAGACGGGCCGGCCCTGGTGGCCGGACTGGGTGATGAGCGCGATGGCCGGGCCGTCGAGGTCCTCGCGGAACGCCTCGAAGGCGTTGAGGTTCGTGTTGGGACCGAGCAGCCGCAGGCCCGAGCGCCGGACGGCGGCGCCGAGACGGGCCTGCGCGGCGGCGCCCTCGTTGCCGGTCTCGGCGAAGCCCGAGGCGAAGGCGACGGCGAACTTCACCTTGGCCTCCGCCAGTTGCTCGACGACCGGGAGCGGGTCGGCGACGAGGAGGACGGCGAGGTCCACCTGTTCGGGGAGGTCGGCCACAGAGGCGTGGCAGGGCAGCCCGAAGACGCTGGTGCGGGTCGGGTGGACGGGGTGGATCCGGGCTCCGACGCGCTCGGCCCAGGCGATGAGCTGCCGCGTGATGCCGGTGTTCGGTCTGCCGTCGGCGTCCGAGGCGCCGATGACCGCCACGGACTCGGGCCGGAAGAACCGGTCCAGGTCGGGAGCGTCGGCGTGCAGGGGCCGACCGCTGACGTCCAGTGCGACCGTGTCCTCGGCGGACGCGGCCGCCGTGGAGTGGACGGCCGTCCTGGGGCTCTCCCCGCAGGCCTCGACACGTGCGCGGAAGTCGGTGGTGAGGGTGCCGTGAGTAGATCCAAGCATCGTTCCGCCCGCTCCTGCTCGATGAACCTCGACGAATCTCGATAACTGACGTGCAGTCAGATTACTTAACTGACACGCCGTCAGGAACAGGGCTGCACGGGAAAGCTCGTGGAGGTGGTGTGTGGAACGGCCCGTGACCGGTCCGCCGGCGGTCCGGGAACGGTCTCAGATCACCCCGGGAGCGGTCCAGACCTGTATTCGGCCGAGGTCGGACGGGCGTGTGGGGTGCGGCGGGCGGAGCCGGCGGGGCGGTACGGGATCCACACCCCGGCGGCGGGCGATGGGGAGGCGGGCGGCGCGGGGCGCGGGCTCGACCGGCGGCTACGCGAGCTCGGCGGCTACGCGAGAGACGGCCTGAGCCCGCTCGCCCTAGCGCTTCTTGCTCTTGTCCTTGGACTTGTCCTTGCTGTCCTTGCCCTTGGGCTTGTCCGTGCCGGTCGGGGTGGTGTCGGCGGCGATGGCCTTGGCGATCTTCTCGGCGTCCCGGGCCAGCTCGCGGAGGTTGCCGCTGATGGGGTTGGTGAACCCGGTGAAGTAGAGGCCGGGGGCCTCGGCCGGGGTCCGGGCGCCGTGGACGCGGGGGCGGCCGCGCTCGTCCAGTACGCCGAGGTCGCCGAGCAGGCCTTCCAGTGCGCGGCGGTAGCCGGTGGCCGCGATCACCGCGTCCGGGGTGATGCGGGAGCCGTCCGCGAGGACCACCTCGGCGCCGTCGAAGGAGGCGACCGCGGCGACCGGCTCCACGCGCCCGGCGCGGACCGCGTCGATCAGGCCGACGTCCTGGACCGGGATCGCACCCTGCTTCACCCTGCTGTACAGGCCGGTGGTGGGGCGCGGGAGCCCGTACGCCGACAGGTCCGGGACGGAGATCCTGCCGACGACGGCGCCGAGCCGGTCGACGAGCCCGACCGGGAGTCTTCGCACCAGGATCCCGGTGCGCTGGGACGGCCACCCGGCGGTGGAGCGGCGCAGGATGTGCGGAGCCGTGCGCACGGCGAGCCGGACCCGGGCGGCGCCGCCGTCGGCGAGGTCGACGGCTATCTCCGCGCCGGTGTTGCCTACGCCGACGACGAGGACGTCGCGGCCGGCGTAGGGGGCGGGGTCGCGGTAGTCGGCGGCATGCGCGAGCTCCCCCTCGTACTCCTCCCGGCCGGGCCAGTCGGGGACGACGGGGGTGTGGTTGAACCCGGTGGCGACAACGACCGCCCCGGCGGCCATGACGCGGCCGCCGGTGGCGTGCAGGTTCCAACCGGGGCCGTCGGCGGTGGATCCGTCGGAGGCGTCGGCCCGCGCGGGGACGTGCTCGATGCGGGTCACCTCCACACCCGTGACGAGCTCCAGCTCGTGGAACTCGGCGTACTTCTCCAGGTACCGCACGACGTCGTCGCGCGCGACCCAGCGTCCGAAGCGCCTCGGGATGCCGAGACCGGGGAGCGCGGAGAGCCGGCGCGTGGTGTGCAGGTGGAGCCGGTCGTAGTGCCGCCGCCAGGAGGCGCCGACCGACTCCGACTTCTCCACGACCACCGCGCGGACCCCTCGGGCGCGCAGCGCGGCGGCGACGGCGAGGCCGCCGGGGCCGGCGCCGATCACGTAGACCGGGCGGGGCTGGGTGGACATGTCGGGTGCTGCGGGGACTCCGGGCATGAAGTGTGAGCGTATCGACGTGCGGGGCCGGTGGGTCTCGGACGAGGAGGGAATCGATTGCGGATCGATCACGGGGGCCTTGTGGGACGGGCCGGTATCCGCTGAACTGACGGTCCGTCAGTCAAGGCGGCGCGGTAGAAGGCGAAGGACCGGACGGGACTGGAGTGGAGTGACGTGGTGAGCGACACGAGTACGGGGACGGGCAGCGGTGGGACGAGGTTCGACCTACCGGAGATCGACGACTTCACCCGCCCCTACTGGGACGCGGCGGCCCAGGGGCGGCTGTTGCTGCGGCGCTGCGGTGAGTGCGGGAAGGCGCACCACTACCCCCGCGAGTTCTGCCCGGCCTGCTGGGCCGGGGAGGACCGGGTGACGTGGGAGACCGCGAGCGGCCGTGCGGAGCTGTACACGTGGTCGGTGATCCACCGCAACGACCTGCCCCCGTTCGGCCTGCGCACGCCGTACGTGGCGGCGGTCGTGGACCTGGCCGAGGGGCCACGGATGATGACCGAGGTCGTGGACTGCGAGGAAGCGGCCCTACGCATCGGCATGCCCCTGTCGGTGACCTTCCGCGAGACGGCGAAGGGCATCTGGACGGCAGTCTTCACCCCCGCCCCCTGACAGCGGCCCGCAGGGCCCCGGCACACCCGAGGGGGCGCGAGGGCGTCCGTGGGGGGCGGGGGACGACGGGGGCGAGACGGCGTCCGTGGGGATCGGGGCACGGCGGGGCGCGACCGGGCCACCCTGGGGATCAGGGCCGCGAGGGGGACGCGAACCGCGTCCCTGGGGATCAGGGTCACGACGGGGACGCGACCCGCGTCCCCGGGGATCAGGTCACGACCGGGGCGCGACCGCGTCCCTGGGGATCAGGGCCAGAGGAGGCGGTGGGTCCAGGAGCCGGCAGGGGTGCGGGTGTACTGGAGGCGGGTGTGGCGGCGGGCGGCATCGCCCTGGAAGAACTCGACCTCGGCGGGGGAGAGCACGTACCGGGTCCAGGTCGGTGCCGGGGCGTCCGGCTCCGCGCCCGCACGGTCCCACGCGGCCGCCGATACGCGGGCCAGTTCCTCCGGAGACGACAGCACCTCGCTCTGCCGGCCCGTCAGCGCCGCCGCGAGCGCACCGCGCGAGCGGACCGCCAGGTCGGCGCGGCTCTCCACCGCGTCGCACGCCGTGACCCGCCCCCGGATCCGGACCTGGCGTCCCACGGACGGCCAGTAGAACCCCAGCGCGGCCTCCGGCCGCGCTGCCAACTGCCGCCCCTTCGCGCTGGTGGAGTGCGAGGCGAAGTGCCAGCCGCGCTCGTCGGCCTCGTGCAGCATCAACGTCCGCACGTCGGGCCGCCCGTCCGCGTCCACCGTCGCCAGACTCATCGTGTGCGGCTCGGGCTGCCCCGCCCCCGCGGCGTGCACGAACCACTCCCGGAACAGCGCCAACGGCGCGTCCGGCACGGCGCCCACGTCGAACCCGGGCAACGGGCCGTCCCAGACGCGCAGGGAGTGCAGCGTGGCGTGAAACGAGTCCGAGGCGGCGGCGCCGTCGGAACGACCGCGATCACTGGTCATAGACATGACCCCAGGTTAGGCGTCCGGGGCGGGCTGCGGGGGTGGTGGGGGCGTGGTGGGGGCGTTGATGGTGACGGGGCGGGTGGGGTGAGGGGCTTGGGCTGCGGCCTGGCGGGGGCGTTGATGGTGGGGCGGGGGCGGGGTGGGCTTCGCTGCGGTCTATCGGGTGCGTTGATGGTCCCTGGGGGCGTCCCGGAAGTCCAGCGTCCTTCCGGGGTGGGCCGGTCCGTCAAGAGCGCTCCTCCTTCGTCGTCGCGTCGCTGCGTGATGGCCTTCGGCCACTCTTGACTGACCGGCCCACCCCGGAACGCCACAAGACTTCCGGGATCCCCCCGGGGGATGGCCTGGGGGTGACAGACGGAGGGACGGCCGTGGCCAGGGATGTGCGGGCCTGGTCCCGCCGGTCAGCCGAAGGTTTCTCCGGTCGGGACCGGCCCGCCTGCCCGGGGCCGGGGGCGCGGGACCCCCGGGACACCCACACGGGGCCCATCGAGGCCCCTTCCCGGTGCTCCGCCCGCCAACCCGCACAAGAGGACGACGAGACCGCCCTCCAATGCCTTGAGGCGCGTCAGATCGCTACACGGTCACTCTCGGCATAGCGACTGACCACCGTCTGGGGCTCGGCTGGTGAACGGCCGCACACACGGCAGGCGGCAGGCGGCAGGGTGGGCGGTTGCGGTAGTCAGGTGATGAGGAGACCGGCCGCAGGCGCGCCCCCTCACCCCACCCGCCCCGTCACCGTCAACGCCCCCACCACGCCCGCAGCCCGCCCCCCTCACCCCCGACCCAAGATGACCGTCCCCGACGAGCAGAACCAGCCGCCCGTGCCCGAGACCAGTGCTACGCGGGGGAGGGTGCCGTCGCGTTTGTGGACCTGGCCTTCGCCCGCCTCGCCGCGCAGCTGGCGTACCGCCTCGACCAGGAGGAACAGTCCGCGCATGCCCGGGTGGCAGGCGGACAGGCCGCCGCCGTCCGTGTTGACGGGGAGCTCGCCGTCCCGGAGGAGGCGGCCCTTCTCCACGAAGGCGCCGCCCTCGCCCTTGGCGCAGAAGCCGAGGTCCTCCAGGGTCACCAGGGTCATGTAGGTGAAGGCGTCGTAGATCTCGGCCAGGTCCACGTCCGCCGGGGTGAGGCCGGCGCGGGTGAAGGCCTGGCGGCCGGACACCGCTGCGGGGGAGACCGTGAAGTCCTCCCACTCCGACATCGTGGTGTGCGACACCGAGGTGCCCGAGCCCAGGATCCAGACCGGCTCCTTCGCGGTGTCCGGCACGTAGTCCTCCGCGGCCAGCAGCACCGCGCAGCCGCCGTCCGAGCGGATGCAGCAGTTCAGCTTCGTGAAGGGGTCCGCGATCATGCCGGAGGACAGGACGTCGTCGACCGTGATGGGGTCGCGGAACATGGCGTCCGGGTTGGTGGCGGCGTTCGCCCGCGCCTGGACGGCGACCTCGGCGAGTTGCTCCAGCGTGGTGCCGTACTCGTGCATGTGGCGGCGTGCGGCCATCGCGTACTTGGAGACCAGCGTGTGTCCGTACGGGACCTCGAACTGCAGCGGTCCCCGGGCGCCGAAGGAGAGGTTCGAGGTCCGGCGGCGGGCCTTGATGTCGGCGCGCGCGGTGGATCCGTAGACGAGGAGGACCGCGTTGGCGTGGCCGGCCGCGATGGCGTCGGCGGCGTGGGCGGCCATGACCTCCCAGGTGGAGCCGCCGACCGAGGTGGAGTCGACCCAGGTGGGGCGCAGGCCGAGGTACTCGGCGACCTCGACCGGGGCGAGGATCCCGAGGCCGGCCGAGGCGAAGCCGTCGATCATCGAACGGTCGAGGCCGGAGTCGGCCAGGGCCCGCCGGGCGGCCTGCGCGTGCAGGGCGTACGGGGTGGGTCCGTCGACCCGGCCGCAGTCCGAGAGCGCGACGCCGACGACGGCGACGCGCCGCCCCGCCGCGGAAGCGCGGTGCGCGGACGATGACGGCACGGACGACGAAGGGGGCTGAGTCGCGGGCCCGCCGCTCAGGGGGCCGGGCACGGGGCCGGTCGTGGGACCGGGCGTGGGACCGGTCGTGGGACCAGGTATGGGGCCGGGCGCGGGTCCGGGCATGGGTCCAGGCATGGACCGACGGTACAACTGACTGCCCGTCAGTTCCAGTCCGCGCAGCGGTGTCCGCCGGCTCGCGCCGTACTGGGGCGGACCGCCCCCTGTGCATCTGGTGCCACCCGCTCTAACATGACGGCCCGTCAGATACGGGGAGGAGCCCGACGATGGATGCCGCCTTCACCGCGGAGCAGGACGAGATGCGCCGCACCCTGCGCGAGATCCTGGGCAAACGCTGCGGCCCGGACGAGGTCAAGGCCGCCGCCCGCACCGCCGCCGGACACGACCGCGCGCTGTGGCAGCAGCTCGCCCAGCAGCTCGGGCTGCCGGGCATCGCCGTAGCCGAGGAGTACGGAGGCGTCGGCTGCACCCCCGCAGACCTGGCCCTGGCCTGCGAGGAGACCGGGCGGGTGCTGCTGCCCTCGCCCCTGCTGGCCACCGCCGTGCTCGCCGCGCCGCTGGTCAACGCCCTGGGCACCGGCGCCCAGCGCTCCGCCCTGCTGCCGCCGCTCGCGGCCGGCGGGCTCACCGCCGCCCTCGCCGTACCCGGCCCGGCCCTGGCTACCGCCCTCGCGCTGACCGGGGACAACTCCGGAGGCGACTGGGCGGGCGGCGGGCGCGCCGGCGGGGTCCAGGCCCGCGCCGTGGACGGCGGCTGGCGGCTGTACGGCGAGGTCGCCCAGGTGCTCGACGGGCACAGCGCCTCACTGCTGCTGGTCGCCGCGCACGCCGGAGGCTTCGCCCGCAGTCGCACCCTGCTGTTCCTGGTGAGGGAGGGAGCGCCCGGCCTCGTACGGTCGCGGCAGGCGACCCTCGACGAGACCCGCCCGCAGGGCCGCATTCAACTCAGGGACGTCGAAGCCGAATTGCTGGGCGGCGAAACCGGAGGCGTCGGAGTCGGCGACGGTGTCGGTGACGGAGCCGGCGTCGGCGAGGGCGGCGGCAACGGCGGCGGCAATGGCGGTGACGTACTGGCCGCGCTGGCCGCCGCCGGACGCGGCGTCGCCGCCGTCCTGGCCGCCGAGGCGGTCGGAGCGGCCGGGCAGGCGCTCGCCCGCACCGTGGAGTACGTACAGCAGCGCGAGCAGTTCGGCCGGGCCATCGGCTCGTTCCAGGCGGTCAAACACCGCCTCGCCGACCTCTACGTACAGGTCCAGGCGGCCCGCTCCGCCGCCTACTACGCCGCCTGGGACCCGGCACAGGGCGGACTCGCCCTCGCCCAGGCCCTGGAGGCCCTGCGGATGACGGCGGGCGAGGCGATCCAGTTGCACGGCGGCATCGGCTTCACCTGGGAGCACGACGCCCACCTCTACTTCAAGCGGGCGGCCGCCGACGAACTGCTCTTCGGCCCCGTCCACCGTCTGCGCGCCCATGCCGCGGACGAGGCCGGCCTGTTCGCTCCCACCGCTCCCACCGCTCCCACCGCTCCCACCGCTCCCGCCCCCCGCAACGAGAAGAGAGAGGTGGCCGCCTGATGGCTGCGGCTCCCGGCGCCGGTGTCGGTGTCAAGCTCATGCAGAAGGTCTCCTCGACCATGCTGTTCGCCAAGATCGCACCGCACTTCATCCCCGCGATGGACAAGGCAGTGCACAAACTGACCCGCGGCAAGGTCATCCTCAGCGCCCAGATGCTCCCCGGCGTGATCCTGACCGCCAAGGGAGCCAAGACGGGCGAGCCGCGCGTCACGCCGCTCGCCTGCATGCCCGAACAGGACGGCGTGACCTGGCTGCTGATCGGCTCGAACTTCGGCCGCCCCGGACACCCGGCATGGACCGCGAACCTGCTGAAGAACCCGGACGCGGACGTGAGTTGGAAGGGCGAGGACATCCCCGTGCGCGCCCGCCTGCTGGCGGGTGAGGAGCGCGCGCAGGCGTGGCGAGCGGCGTTGAAGTTCTGGCCCCCGTACGCGACGTACCAGGCGCGCATCGAGCGCGAGATCAGGTTGTTCCGCCTGGAGCGTCGCTGATCGCGGCGGAATCCCGGCAGGAGCCCGGCAGGAGCCGGTAGGAGTCCGGCGGGAAGTGTGCTGGGCCAAGGCCCAGTCACCAGTTACCCGTACGAGCGGTAAGTGCCCGGACGCGAGTTGAAGACGGCGGGCCCTGTGGTCAGGGTCCGCCGCTACTTCGTCGGCTTCTTGCCCGTGATGCCCAGGTGGACGAGCAGCGCCAGGTTCGGCTTGAGCTCGGCCTGCTTGACGCCCCAGGTCTGGAAGCCCTTCTGGTGCGAGGCCACCGCGGCCAGCATGGCGACCAGTGAACCGGCCATGGCCGCCGGGCTGAGGTCCTTGTCGACCTTGCCCTTGGCCTGGAGGTCCTTCATCGATTCCGTCAGGGAGTTGGTGACGGAGTTGAGGATCTTCATGCGGATCTTGTAGAACCGCTTGTCGCCCTCGGCCGCGCCCAGGTCGACGACCCGCAGGATCGCGTCATTGCGCCGCCAGAAGTCCAGGAACCCTTCGACGAGTTCCTCGGCGGCCGCCCAGCCGGCCTTGCCGACCCAGGCCCGTCCCTCGACCAACGAGGTCAGCTGCGCACCCTCGTTGGCCATGTGCTCCGCGATCTCCAGGACGGCGCCTTCGACGTCCGGGAAGTACTGGTAGAAGGTCGCGGGGGAGGTACCGGCCTTGCGGGCGACGTCGATCACTTTGACGTCGCGGTACGGCGAGGAGCTGAGCATCTCGCTGAGGCAGTCGAGCAGCTTCTGCCTCGTCGCCTGACCGCGCCGGCCGGCAACGCGGCCGTCGACGGTACGTACTTGTCCTGTCATGCCGTCAGCTTACCGAGGGGTGATCGGCGCGCGATTCGGCCGCCTGCAAATGGGGTCATGAGGTGCCTGGCCTGGGCGTACACCGGTCCCACCCCGCCCCGGGGGCGGATTCCGGCCGCGCGGGCGCCCCGGGCGCGCCGTCCGGGTTCAGGGCGTATCCCCCGAATAGTCTTATCAACAGGCTGTGGACAAGTTTTCGGGCACATCATGATCCGGAGGTGCATGGCTGGGCGAGTACGGCGGGATGGTACACACCACCGCATAACGGAAGGAACCGGGCTCATGGCCGCATTCGCGGAAGGCTCCCCCTGCTGGGTCGACGCCTCGCTGCCGGACGTGGAAGCGGGCAAGCGCTTCTACGGTGAGCTCTTCGGGTGGACCTTCGCCGACAGCGCGGGAGCGGAGTACGGCCACTACACCCAGGCCTACAGCCGCGGCCGCAACGTCGCCGCCCTCGCCCCCAAGCCCGACGGCCGGATGCCCACCGTCTGGGGCGTCTACCTCTACACGACCGACGCGTACGCCTGCGCCCAGCGCATCCGCGCCGCCGGCGGCCAGCTGGTGATGGACCCGATGCCGGTCGGCCCGTACGGGACCGCCGCGATGGCCGCCGACCCCGGCGGGGCCGTCTTCGGGCTGTGGCAGCCGGGCACCCACCACGGCTTCGACGCCCAGCAGGAGCCTTACACGTACTGCTGGACCGAGGTCTACACCCGGGCCCGCGACGCCGTGGACGTCTTCTACGCCAAGGTCTTCGGCTACGTCCCGCAGGACCAGGACGACTCCGGCGGCTCCGAATACCGCGTCTGGTCCCCGCCCGGCAGCGCGCCCGGACCGGACAGCGCCGTCATGGGCCGCAGCCTCATCACCGACGCCTTCCCCGCGATCATGCCCGCGCACTTCCTCGTCTACTTCGCCGTCCCGGACTGCGACCAGTCCGTCGCCATGGTCCAGCGCCTCGGCGGACGGGTCACCGCCGATCCCTTCGACACCCCGTACGGGCGGATCGCGGTCGTGGCCGACAACCAGGGCGCGGTCTTCGGGCTGCTGTCGGAGCCGCGCACGAAGCAGGGCGCGTAGCGGCCGCACAGCCCCGTCCGACTCCCGTCCGACCCCCGTTCGGACGTCCGCCCGGACCCCCGCCCGAACCCCCGTCCCCACCCCCGTCCGACCCCCGACGCGTGCAGCCTCACACGAACCCGCCCGTGTACTCGGGGCCGGACCGAGCGCGGGCCTGACAGAATCGGGGTGCGCGACTGCGGGCTGCGCCCGCGGTGGACGCCGCACCGGCCGACCGCCGGGTACGGGGCGCTCGCCGGTGGCGTGCTTGGCGAAGGAGCGGGCTCGCGCAAGGAGCCCGTACGGGGATGGGTGTGGAGGCGAGTGGTGGAGCAGCTGACGCAGCACGACCCGAGACGGATCGGCCCCTTCGAGGTGCTGGGACGGCTCGGCGCCGGCGGCATGGGGCTGGTCTATCTCGCGCGGTCGGCGTCCGGGCGCCGGGTGGCGATCAAGACGGTCCGCACGGAGCTCGCCGAGGACCAGTTGTTCCGCGTGCGCTTCACCCGTGAGGTGGAGGCGGCCCGCGCCGTCTCCGGCTTCTACACGGCGGCCGTGGTCGACGCCGACCCGCGCGCGGCGGTGCCCTGGCTGGCCACCGCGTACGTGCCGGCGCCCTCTCTGGAGGAGATCGTCCACGAGTGCGGGCCCATGCCCGCCCAGGCCGTACGGTGGCTCGCGGCCGGCATCGCCGAGGCCCTGCAGTCCATCCACGGCGCGGGCCTGGTCCACCGCGACCTGAAGCCGTCCAACGTGCTCGTCGTCGAGGACGGGCCGCGCGTGATCGACTTCGGCATCGCCAGCGGGGTTTCCAACACCCGCCTGACGATGACCAACGTCGCCGTCGGCACCCCCGCCTACATGTCGCCCGAGCAGGCGAAGGACTCGCGCAGCGTCAAGGGGGCCAGCGACGTCTTCTCGCTCGGCTCGACGCTCGTCTTCGCCGCCACCGGGCACCCGCCGTACCACGGGGCGAACCCGGTGGAGACGGTCTTCATGCTGCTGCGCGAGGGCCCCAACCTCGACGGCCTCCCGGACGAGCTCCGCCCGCTCATCGAGTCCTGCATGCAGATGGACGCCACGCACCGGCCCAGCCCGGCCGACCTGCAGGCGCAGCTGGCCCCGCACCTCTTCGAGGGCGGCGACGAGAGCGGCACCGCCTCGGCGTGGCTGCCCACCCGGGCCGTCGCGATGATCGAGGCCAGGCGGGCGGGCCACCGCAACGCCGCCGCGGCGGCCGCAGCGGCCGCCGCAGCCGCTTCCGCCGCTTCCTCCGCCTCGGCGGCCT
>NZ_JAGGOW010000087.1 GCF_018614135.1 Streptomyces sp. ISL-66 | reverse complement strand
GAGCGGGAGCGGGTGCGCGCCCTGCTCGACCGGGCCCGGCGCGGAGCCCTCGTCGCCCCCGCCCTGGAGCTGCGCGGAGCCGCCGCCGGCGCCCACATGGCCGCCGCGCACGCGGAGAGCGTGACCCGCGCGGCACTGCCGCCGATCCTGGCCGAAGCGGGCACCGAGCAGCTGGCCACCGAGGAACAGCGGCTGCGCGAGGACCTCGGAGCGCTCGGAGCCGCCCGCCGGGCCGAGCAGCGCAGCGCCGAGATCGGCCGCGAACGGGCCAACCTGGAACGGGAATCCCGGGCCGCCGAAGAACAGCAGCAGGAGACCGGCGAATGGCTGGGCCGCTGGGAGGCCACCCGGGCCGCGCTGGCCGGGCGGGCGGACGCCGCCCAGCAGGCCGCGACCCTGGCCGAGCAGCTCGCCGGCAAGCTCGAACCCGCCCGGATGCACCTGAACGCCGCCCGGCGGCGCGACGCGCTCGACGCCGACGCCGAGCGGGCCTCCGGCGAACTGCTCACCGCGCGCGAGGAGTCGACCGCCGCCCGGGAGCACTGGCTGGAGCTCAAGGAGACCCGGCTGCGCGGGATCGCCGCCGAACTGGCCGCGGCGCTGGTCGCGGGGGAGCCGTGCACCGTGTGCGGGTCCGCCGAGCACCCGGAGCCGGCCCGCCCGGCCCCCGGCCACGTGGACCGGGCCGCCGAAGACGCGGCGCACGCACGCTTCGAACGGGCCGAGGAGCGCCGGGCGGAGGTGGAGCGCAGGCTCGCCGCGGTGCGGGAGGCCCGCGCCGAGGCCGCTGCCGCGGCCGGCGGGGCCACCACCGCCGAACTGCTCGAACTCACCTCGGACCTCAGCACCCGGCACGCCGCCGCCCACGCCGCGGCCGCCGCGCTGCACTCCGCCCGCGAGCAGCTCGCCCGCGCCGAGCGGGAGCACGCGGTGCGCAGCTCGGACCGGCTGGACGCCGAGGTCCGGGCCGCCGCGCGGGCCACCCGCCGCGAAGCCCTCGACCAGGAACAGGCTTCGCTGGAAGCGGAGTTGGCCCTCGTGCGGGGGGACGCACCCAGCGTCGCGGCCCGCGCCGGGGTCCTCGAGGACCGGGTCCGCATGGTCGGCGCGGCCGCGGCCGCGCTGCGCCGGGCCGAAGCCACCGCCGCGCGGCTGAAGGAGGCCGACGGGCAGCTGGCCGACGCCGCCTTCAAGGCCGGCTTCGACACCGTCGAGGAGGCGGCCGACGCCGTACTCCCCGAATACCAGCGCACGGACCTCCAGCACCGGATGGACGCCTGGCAGGCCGAGGAGGCCATGCTGGCCGACCGGCGCGGCGAGCAGGACACCGCCGCGGCCGCCGCCCTGCCCCCGGCCGATCCGGACGCCGCCCTCGCGTACGCCGACCGGGCCGCGGTGATGCTCCGGAGCGCCGGATCCGCCGTCGACGCCTCCCGCGTGCGCTGCACCGAACTGGACCGGCTCTCGCACCAGGCCGAGCGCGAGCTCCGAGCGCTGGGCCCGCTGCGCGAGGAGTACGACCGGGTGGCCCGCCTCGCCGGACTCACCGCGGGCACCTCCGCCGAAAATGAGCGCAAGATGCGCCTGGAGGCGTACGTGCTGGCGGCTCGGTTGGAACAGGTCGCGGCGGCGGCGACGGTACGGCTGCTGCGCATGTCCGGCGGCCGCTACACCCTCGTCCACTCCGACGCCCAGGCCAGCGGGCGCGGGCGGTCCGGACTCGGGCTGCACGTGGTCGACGCCTGGACCGGCAGCGAGCGGGACACCGCCACGCTGTCCGGCGGCGAGACCTTCTTCGCCTCGCTCGCGCTCGCGCTCGGTCTGGCCGACGTGGTCACCGACGAGGCCGGCGGCATGCGGCTCGACACCCTCTTCATCGACGAGGGCTTCGGCAGCCTCGACGACCAGGCGCTCGACGAGGTGCTCGACGTACTGGACTCGCTGCGCGAACGCGACCGCAGCGTCGGCATCGTGAGCCACGTCGCCGACCTGCGCACGCGCGTGCAGACGCAGCTGGAGATCGTCAAGCAGCGCGGCGGTTCGGTGGTGCGCCACCGCGCGGCGGCCGGGGCGGGCTGACGGACGGACTGGGGGACCTGGGCTGAGGGGTTCGGGCCGAGGGGCCGGCCGGGGGACGGCTCGGTCCGGCCGGCTCCTGCGCGGAGCCGGCCGGACCGAGTTCCCACGGACCGCCGGTCAGAGCTTCGACAGCTCGTCCACCAGGTCGTCGAGGCCCAGCGAGCCCTGCGACAGCGCCGCCATGTGCCACGCCTTCAGATCGAAGGAATCGCCGTGCGCGGCGCGCGCGTTGTCGCGGCCCAGCAGCCAGGCCCGCTCGCCCAGCTTGTAGCCGATCGCCTGGCCCGGCATCGACAGGTAGCGGGTCAGCTCGCTCTCCACGAAGTCACCCGGCCGGCCGCTGTGCAGCCCGAAGAACTCCTGCGCCAGGTCCACCGTCCAGCGCTCGCCCGGGTGGAACGGCGAGTCCGCGGGGATCTCCAGGCCCAGGTGCATGCCGATGTCCACGATGACCCGCGCGGCGCGCATCATCTGGGCGTCCAGGTAACCAAGCCGCTGCTCGGCGTCCTTGAGGTAGCCCAGCTCGTCCATGAGCCGCTCCGCGTACAGCGCCCAGCCCTCGCAGTTGGCGCTGACGAGGCCGACGCTGGCCTGGTAGCGGGAGAGCTGGTCCGCGACGTGCGTCCACTGCGCCAGCTGGAGGTGGTGGCCCGGAACGCCCTCGTGGTACCAGGTGGAGACCAGGTCGTAGACGGGGAAGCGGGTCTGGCCCATCGTCGGCAGCCAGGTGCGGCCGGGACGGGAGAAGTCCTCGGACGGGCTCGTGTAGTACGGGGCCGCCGCGCCGCCCGGAGGGGCGATCCGCGACTCCACCTTCTTGACCCGCTCGGCGAGTTCGAAGTGGGTGCCGTCGAGGTTCTCGATGGCCTCGTCCATGAGACCCTGCAGCCAGGCCTGGACCTCGTCCACGCCCTCGATGTGGGTGCCGTGCTCGTCCAGGTACTTGAGCACCTCCCAGGGACCGGCGTCGGGGAGGATCTTGGCGGCTTCCGTCTTCATCTCGGCGAGCAGCCGGTGGTACTCGGACCAGCCGTAGGCGTACGCCTCGTCCAGGTCCAGGTCCGTGCCGTTGAAGTAGCGCGACCAGCGGGCGTAGCGCTCGCGGCCCACCGCGTCGGGCTGCCCCTGGATCGCGGGGGCGTATACGTCCCGCATCCAGTCGCGCAGTTCCACGACGGCGCCGGTCGCGGCGGCGGCCGCCTCGTCGAGCTCGGCACGCAGCGCGTCCGGGCCGCCCGCGGCGAACTCGGCGAAGAACGCCTCGCCGTCCCCGCTCTCCCCGGCCCAGCCGGTGAGCTGCTCGATGAAGGTGGCGGTGGGACGCGGGCCGCCGTACAGGCCGCGGTCCAGGCCGAGCGTGAGGCACTCGCGGTAACCCGCGTAGGCGGCGGGAACGGCGCGCAGCCGCTCCGCGATGGCGGCCCAGTCCTCGTCGGTGTCGGCCGGGGTCAGGGTGAAGATCTCGCGGACCGAATGAGCCGGGGAGTGGATGTTGCTGACCGCGCGCAGGTCCTCGTCGGCCTCGTGGACCGCGATCTCGGCGGTCAGGCGCTCGCGCAGCAGACGGGCGCAGCGGCGCTCGACGTCGCTGTCGGCACCCGGCTGACGCTCGGCGGCGTCGAGCAGCGCGAGGGTGGAACGGGACAGCTCGGCGGCCGCGGCGCGGCCTGCCGGGGAGAGGTCCGGAAGCTTGCCGGAGCTGGCGGCAACACCGAGATAGGTACCCGTGATCGGGTCGATGGCGATGAGGTCGTCGACGTACGCGTCGGCGACCTGGCGGGGCAGCCGAGCGGCGCCGTCACTGTTGAGGTTGTCTGACATGCGGACATCTTCGTACGTGAGGCGGGGCCGCGTCATCACCAAATGGCCTCAGCCTGCTGACGGGGGCGGCAGCAGGGGCCCGCAATCCCATTCCTGGAAGATCAACCGGGTCTCCACGCGGGCGACTTCGCGGCGCGAGGTGAACTCGTCGAGGACCAGCCGCTGGAGCTCACCGGGATCGGGAACGGCCACGTGGACGAGGTAGTCGTCCGGGCCGGTCAGGTGGAAGACGGCTCGCGACGCGGGCAGCGAACGCACCCGTTCGACGAACGGGCCGATCAGCTCGCGCCGGTGCGGGCGCACCTGTATGAGCAGCAGCGCCTCCATGCCCCGCCCCAGCTTGGCCGGATCCAGCCTGAGCCGGTTGCCGAGGATGATTCCCGACCGGCGCATCCGGGCGACCCGGTCGAGACAGGTCGACGCCGCGATGCCGACCTCGGCGGCGAGGTCGCGGTAGGTGGACCGGGCGTCGTTCTGCAGAAGCCGCAGAATCTGCAGGTCGACCGGGTCCAGTGCGACGGATTCGGACATTGGCCGAACGTAGCACGGAGCTTTCACCCCACGGCCGTCGCGCTGCGCACAGTACGGCCCATGGAGACGAACGCCCAGACCGCACGACGGTCACTGGCCACCGAAGCCGTTCACGCCGGACGCGAGGACCTCGCCGGGCTCGGACTGCACGCGCCTCCGCTCGATCTGTCGACGACCTATCCGTCGTACGACAGCCGGGCGGAGGCCGCCCGCATCGACGCCTTCGCGACCACCGGAGCCCGGCCCGAGGGCCCGCCGGTCTACTCCCGGCTGGACAATCCGACCACCGCCCGATTCGAGACGGCCCTGGCCCGGCTCGAAGGCACCGAGAGCGCCGTCGCCTTCGCCAGCGGAATGGCCGCCTTGTCGGCCTGCCTGCTGGTGCGCGGCATGAAGGACCTGCGTCACGTGGTCGCCGTACGACCGCTTTACGGGTGCAGCGACCACCTGCTGAGCAGCGGCCTGCTGGGAACCACCGTGACCTGGGTGGATCCGGCGGGCATCGCCGACGCCATCCGGCCCGACACCGGGCTCGTCATGATCGAGTCGCCCGCCAACCCCACCCTCGCGGAGATCGACCTGCGGGCCGCCGCGTACGCCTGCGGGGAAGTGCCGCTGCTGGTCGACAACACCTTCGCGACGCCCGTCCTGCAGCGGCCGGCCGAGAGCGGCGCCCGGGTCGTGCTGCACAGCGCCACCAAGTACCTGGGCGGCCACGGGGACGTCCTCGGCGGGGTGGTGGCCTGCGACGAGGAATTCGCCCGGCAGCTGCGCCAGGTGCGCTTCGCCACCGGCGGGGTGCTCCACCCGCTGGCCGCCTACCTGCTGCTACGGGGACTCTCGACGCTCCCCGTCCGGGTACGGGCGGCCTCGGCGAGCGCTGCCGAACTGAGCCGGAGGCTCGAGGCGGACCCGCGCGTGCTGCGGGTGCACTACCCGCGGATCGGCGGAGCCATGGTCGCCTTCGAGACGGCCGGCGACCCGCACGAGGTGATCGCCTCGGTCCGGCTGATCACGCCGGCGGTCAGCCTGGGCAGCGTCGACACCCTCATCCAGCACCCGGCCTCCATCAGCCACCGCATCGTGGCCGAGGGAGACCGGCACGCCTCCGGCGTCAGCGACCGGCTGCTGCGCATGTCGGTCGGGCTGGAGGACGTGGACGACCTGTGGGCGGATCTGGACCAGGCGCTCAGTGCTGCGTACGCGGCAGAGCGCGGGACTCTCCCGGAAGCTCGTACGGGAGCCGGGAGATGACCGGGGTCGTGTCCAGCCGGGCCGTGATCACCAGGGTGCCCTCCTCGATCTGGTAGTCGAGGGGGAGGCCGAGGCCGCGCATGGCGGCGACCATGCCGGTGTTCGAGGCCTGGGTGACGGCGTACACGCTGTCGCACCCGGCCTCGACGGCCATCCCGATCAGTCGGCCGAGCAGCTCGGTGCCGATGCCGCGGCGCTGCCAGTCGTCCTCGATGAGCAGCGCTACCTCGGTCTCGTCACCGTCCCAGAGCAGGTGGCCGAGGGCGACGAGCTTGCCGGAGGCGGTGGTCGCGGCGAGCGTACGGCCGAAGCGCGGGCTCAGCAGGTGACCGAGGTAGCGGTCGGCGTCGGCGACGGGGCCGTGGTAACGCAGGGACAGGGTGCGCTCGGAGCAGCGGTCGTGCATCGCGCGGGCGGCGGACAGGTCGGAGCCGTCGGCGCGGCGGACGGTGATCTCGTTGCCCTCGGGCAGGGTCAGGACGTCCTGGCTGCGCGGGACGCGCGGCCCGAGCCGGGCGTCGAGTTCGACGAGCGCGCGGGCGCGGGCGAACTCGGTCGGAGTGAACGGCAGATGGGGCCGCTCGATGGTGATCGCACCGCCCGAGGGGTCGCGCAGCTTCATGACGGTGGCCTCGAGCACTCCTTCGACCGGTGCGTTCGCGCCGGCGTTGGGACGCCCGGAGAGGGTGGTCGCCGGAATCGAGTGGATGGTGCAGCGGCCGAGCAGCTGGCGCAGGGCGAGCGGCAGCTCGGCGGCGTCCAGCGCGGTGCGGATGGCCAGGCCCAGGACGCGGGTCGGGGTGTCGACGAGGTCGTGGGCGTCGGCACGCTCGATCCAGGTGCTGTGGCCGCCCGCGCCGGCGATGGCCCGGATGATCCCGGCGGAGGGAAGCTGCTGCGGGGCGCGCAGCAGGAACTCGTCCACCGTGCCCCCCTCGGGGAGCGGGTGCGTCTGGAGGGTCAGGATGTCGACCCCGCTCCGGGCGAGGGCGGTGCAGATCGCGGCGAGGCTGCCGGGCTCGTCGCGCACGGTCGTGCGCATCCGCCACAGGGTGGTGGCGAGCTCGATGTCCGCGGCCGCCCCGGGGGCGGTCCCGGCGGCGGCGTCAGCGGCGTCGGCGACCGGGGCCGAGCGCGGATCGGTGGGCGCCGTGCTCGTGGGCGGGGGCGCATGGCTGTGGCGCCGTGCCCACCACGTGTGGAACGCCGCCGTGACCAAGAGGGCGACGGCGGAGGCGACGAGCAGGATCGGGCCGCGCGGACCGTGTACGACGAGATTGGCGATGCCGTCGGCGACCGCTACGGCGCAGAAGAGGGCGGCGAGTTCGACGACGTCCCGGCGCCAGTGGTGGCGGTGGGAACGCTGGGCGGGGACAGCAACACGTTCAGTCATGCAAGCCACTGTGACGCAGGGGTGTTGCGTGATCACGAACGATCTGTGACCGACTGGTTAAGTATCCATCTGGCCGATTTCGCCCCGCTTTCCGGCTGATTTCAGATTCCTGGGCGCCGGGGGGCCGGGCACCGAAGCGCCGGGGCGCATCCGTTACTGCCCCACCCGTCCGGGCGACAGCGTACGGGTGAAGAGCACGCCGCCCCCCTGGCGCCGCAAGCGGACGGTGAGCTCGCCGCCGTCCCCGTCGATCTCCACCTCTCCGTAGTACGGGGGGTTCTCGCACGGGGACATGTTCGTGAACGGAGCGGACTGGACGAACGCCGTCCGCGGGCCGAAGGTGGCGTCGAGCGGGCCGGCCGGGAAACCGCCCGCCCCGACGGGGCCGGAAACGAATTCCCAGAACGGTTCGAAGTCCGTGAAGGCGGCCCGCTCGGGCGCGTAGTGGTTCGCGGCCGTGTAGTGGACGTCGGCGGTGAGCCAGAGGGTGCCGGTGATGCGCTGGTGCTTGATGTGGCGCAGCAGTTCGGCGATCTGGAGCTCGCGGCCGAGCGGCGCGCCGGGGTCCCCCTGGGCGACGGCCTCGAAGTCCGCGGCCCCGTCGGCGACCACGATGCCCAGTGGCATGTCTGCGGCGATGACCTTCCAGGTGGCGCGGGAGCGGGAGAGCTCGCGCTTGAGCCAGGTGAGCTGCTCGCGGCCGAGGATGCCGACGGGGTCGTCGCTCTGGCGGCCGGGGGAGTTGGCGTCGCGGTGGGTGCGCATGTCGAGGACGAAGACGTCCAGCAGTGGCCCGTGGCGCATCACCCGGTACATACGGCCCTCGGCGCGGCCGCCGCGCAGGTCGGTGACGGGGAAGTACTCGCCGAAGGCCCGGCGGGCCCGGCGGGCGAGGGTGTCGACGTCCTTCACGGTGTAGCGGCGGTCGTCGAGGATCTGGCCGGGGTACCAGTTGTTGCGGACCTCGTGGTCGTCCCACTGGGCGAGGACCGGGACCTGGGCGTTGAAGGCGCGCAGGTTGTGGTCGAGCAGGTTGTAGCGGAAATTGCCGCGGTACTCGGCGAGGGTCTCGGCGACCTTGGCCTTCTCCACGGTCGTCACGTTGTGCCAGAGGGTGCCGTCGCGCAGGGGTACGGAGGCCTGGATCGGGCCGTCGGCGTAGATGGTGTCCCCGCTGAAGAGGAAGAAGTCGGGGTCGCGCAGCCGCATTTCGTCGAAGACCCGGTATCCGCCGAGACCGGGGTTGATGCCCCAGCCCTGACCGGCGAGGTCCCCGGACCACAGGAAGCGCACGTCGCGCCGGCGGGAGGCGGGGGTGGTGCGGAAGGTGCCGCGGACGGGCTCGCCGGTGCGCCGGAGGTCGTCGGGGTCGGCGAGGACGACCCGGTAGTGGACCTGTTGGCCGGGCGGGAGTTCGCGCAGCGAGGCGGTGCCGGTGAAGTCGGTGCCGGGGTCCAGCAGCGGGCCGCGGTGGCGGCGGACGGCGTAGCGGAACGACTCGCTCGGGGAGGTATCCACGTACATCCGCGCGAGCCGGTTGGAGCGCGTCCAGACGGTGGCCGAGTGGGCGGTGATCTCCCCGCACTGGACGCCCCAGAGGGCGTTCGGGCGGCCGGACCGGACGTGGGCGGGTGCGGAGGTGGCGGGCGCGGAGGCGGCGTAGGCCGGGGTGGTGAGGGCGCCCGAGAGGCCGCCGGACAGGGCGAGGCCCACGGGCACGGCGAGGGAGCCGCCGAGCAGGGAGCGGCGGGTGTGCGGAATCGGTGCCATCGGTGCGTCTCCAGAGGCCGACGGGGACGGGTCGGCCCAGTGTGCTGCCGTACACCGGCCGCACACCGGCCCGGCCGCGTCGCCCACGCGAACCATGCGTGAACACTGATGAGCGGATGGAGAGGACCGAAGGGTCAGGGGTTAGGAGGTAGGCGGGTAGGAGGTAGGGGCGTAGGAGGTAGGGGGGTAGGAGGTAGGGGGGTAGGGGGGTAGGGGTGAGCGGATAGGGGGGCCGGCGGGTCAAGGCGCCACGGGTCGGCGGCCGGAGCGGACCGTGTCCAGGATGACGCGGGCGACCAGGGCCGGGTCGTCATTCATCGGGACGTGGCCGCAGTCCGGGAGGCGGACGAGGTGCGCGCCGGGGATGGTCTGCTTGGCGCGTACGCCCTGGCGGCGCAGGAGCAGCCGGTCGCGGCTGCCCCAGGCGATGGTGACGGGCAGGCCGGGCAGGTCGTCGGTGAACCGAACGGAGCCGCCCGCCGCCAGGGTGCCCTCGAAACCGGTGGCCCCGCGCAGGGCGAGCGTCTCGGCGACCACGGCGGCGGGGGAACGGCGGCCGGGGCGCGCGTAGATGGTTCCGGTGAGGGCCGCCCGCCCGACGGCGCTGCGCGAGAGTCGCTCCACGGCCGGGCGGGGCAGCGCGGCGGCGCCGGCGCGCATCGCGCGGAGCGCGGCGAAGGCGTAGCGGCGCTCGCCCTGCGTCCAGAACCCGGCGGGGGAGAGCGCGGTGACCGAGCGGGTCAGGCCGGCGCGGCCCATCTCGAGGGCGAGCAGCCCGCCCAGGGAGTTGCCCGCGACGTGCGGGCGCTCGACACCGAGGGCGGAGGTGAGCGCGCCGAGCGCGGCCGCGACGGTCGCGAGGCTGTACGGGACCCCGTGCGGCAGCGGCTCCGAGACGCCGAAGCCGGGCAGATCGACGGCGATCACGTCGTGCTCGGCGGCCAGGATGTCAGTCACCGGGTGCCAGGCCTGGAGGTGGTGGCCGATGCCGTGGAGCAGGAGGAGCGGTTCGCCCGCGCCCTTGCGTTCGTACGCGGCGGTGGCGGTGCGGGGGCCCAGCGGCGAATCGATCGTGAAGGAGACCGTGGCGGTCATGCTGCTCCTCGTCGGGGTCGGGCGGCGGGTGCAAGACAGATTGTCAGTAGCGTGTCCCGCCATGATTACCGCCCGGTAGCCCCCGGCAACAAGAGCTCCGGACCGGAAACCCGCGAACATCCCGTGAACGGCTTGATACATATGCCCGATCTGCCCGGCAAGGGCGCGAGCATTGGTCTTGACCAAGGGGGTGCGTCGTCCTATCGTCGCAGGGATAGTGCAGGAACCTTTAATAAACAAGGGCGCGGAACTGCCGCTGGAACACGGCGATTGCAGCGATTGCAGGAGGAGTCAGGGTGGGGACCACGCAGCTCGAATCGGTGCCGGAGCCGAAGTACTGGCACCTGAAGACCGTCCTCAGTGAGGCGCTCGACCAGGACTTCGCCGTCGGCGAAGTCCTGCCCAACGAGCGGGAGCTCGCCGCCCGCTTCGGCGTCGCCCGCGCGACCCTGCGCCAGGCCCTGGAGCAGCTCGAGCTCGAAGGCCGTCTGCAGCGCCGCCGCGGCGTCGGCACCACGGTCGCCCCGCCGCGCGTCGGCGTGGACGTGGGTGGCGCGCGGCACAGCTGGCCCGGTGAGAGCACCGACGGCTGGGAGCCGGTGGACGCGGCGGAAGCCGTGCCGGGTGCGGCGGTCCTGGGGCTCCTCGGCACCGCCCCGGGCGAACTGGTCCTCGCGGTGCGCCGGACCCGCGTCGAGCAGGGGCAGTCCGTCGCGGCCGAGCTGCTGTACGTGCCGGCCGCTTCGGTGCCCGGACTCTCCGCGATCGACGTCCCGGCAGGTCCGGCGCGCGCCCGCGCCGTCATGCGCGAGCTGCAGCGGCTCGTCCTCGACGGCCAGGACCGCTCGGTGGAGCTCGGTTCGGCGCGCGCGGACGACGCGAAGGAGCTGGACCGGCTGCCCGGAGCCCCGGTCCTCCTGGTCACCACCCGCTACTTCACGGCGGCGGGGACGGCGGCCGTCTCGGTGGCTACCTACCGTGCGGACACCTGCCGCCTCACCTTCGGAGACTCGGGCGACGTACAGATCACCCACGACGCGCGCGTCGCTTCCTGAGCCACCGGCCGGCCCTCCACGGAGGGCCGGTCCGCTCCGGTTTCCGGCGGCGCAAGGTCCGGGAGGCGGACGGCCGGGCGGCCGGACCGGGACCGGCCGCCCGGATCACTACCGGGATTGCTATCACCGGATCTCGCACCCGGCTCCCGTACCCGGCTCCTGCACGCGGGTCACATATCCGCTCCCGCACCCGGCTCCGTACGGCGTCACGTCCGCGATCACGTACCCGGATCACGTAAGCGGGTCACCTACGGGATCGCGCACCGTACGGCCCGCTCCCGCGGGGAATCAGCGGCGGCGGGCCGTCACCGTTTTCTCCACCGCGAACAGCTCTTCCTCCACGTGGTCCAGCGCCAGCCGCAACGCCCCGGTCGCCACCGCCGCCTCGCCCAGCAGGGACAGGGCCACGCGTGGTGGGCGCAGGCAGTACCGCTCCAGCTCCCGGCGCAAGGGCTCCAGGATTCCATCCAGACCGGCCGCCCAGCCGCCGACCACGACCAGCTCCGGATCCATCGCCAGGACCAGCGCCGCCACGTCGTGCACCAGCCGCTGAAGGAACCGCTCCACCGCGGCCACCGCACCACTGTCACCGCGCTTGGCCATCGCGAAGACCTCCGTCACGGCCGGCTCGTCCAGCGGATGCAGCGGCTCGCCGGTCGTCGACAGCAGCCGCTCCGGCGTGACCTCGCGGCCCAGCAGGTGCAGTGCGCCGATCTCCCCGGCCGCCCCGCCGAAGCCGCGGTGCAGACGGCCGCCGATCAGAGAGCCCGCGCCGGGGCTGAGTCCGGCCATCACGAAGACCATGTCGTCGGTGTCCCTCGCCGCGCCCTTCCAGTGCTCGGCCACCGCCGCGGCATTGGCGTCGTTCTCCACCTGCACCGGGCAGCGGAAGGAGCGGCGCAGCCGTTCCCCGAGGGGCAGCCCGGTCCAGCCGGGCAGCGCCGTGCAGAGTCGGACGGTGCCGTCGGCCTCCACGATCCCGGGGCTGCCCACGCCGACCACCCGAAGGGAGTCACGGGGTACCCCGGCCTTGCGCAGCAGGTCGGCCACCGCCGTCCGGACCTTCTCCAGCCGCTCGTCGGCGGACGCCGTTTCGGCGACCTCCTTGGTTCCGGCGCCGATCACCCGGCCGTCCAGGCCGGACAGCAGCACCGCGATCCTGTGCGAGCCGATCTCCACACCGAGCAGGTGCCCGGCTTCGGCGCGGAAGCGGAACCGCCTGGCAGGCCGGCCCTGGCGCCGCGCGCCTTCCTCGGCACCGGCTTCGACGACGAGCCCGGTACCGATGAGTCCCTCGACGACTCCTTCGACGGTCGGCCGGGAGAGCCCGGTCACCCGTGTGAGGTCGGTGAGGGTCGGCGCCTCGGCCGCGCGCAGTGCCCGCAGTACCACGGCGGAATTGATCCGCCGGAGCAGCGAGGGGTCCCCGCCGGTCAGCTGCCCCAACGTGTGTCCTCCCAGCGAGCGAGCTTGTCAGCCGGATCGTACTGCGGACCCGGTACGACGGCGAGAAGCAGCCCCCCATCGGCCGGAATCAGCCCCTCCCCGCCCGCCTGTCCCGGCGGCGGTCAGGCAGGCGCCACGAACCCCGACTCGTACGCCGCGATCACGGCCTGGGTCCGGTCCCGCGCCCCCAGCTTCGCCAGGATCGCGCTCACGTGGGATTTCACCGTCTCCGTCCCGACGATCAGCTCGCGGGCGATTTCGACATTGGTCAGCCCCTTCGACATCAGCCGCAGCACGGCCGCCTCCCGCTCGGTCAGCGCGGCCCGCTCCAGCATCGTCCGCGCCTGCCGGTTCCCGTACTCGGCGGCCAGCGAGCGCACCGCCGCCGGGAAGAGCAGCGTCTCGCCCTCCGCCACCAGCCGTACCGCGTGCACGATCTCCGACGGCCGGGCCCGCTTGAGCAGGAACCCGTCCGCGCCGGCCCGCAGCGCCTGGTAGACGTACTCGTCGTTCTCGAACGTGGTGACCACGAGGATCTTCGGCGGGGAGTCCACGGAACGCAGGACCGCGCGCGTCGCCTCGATCCCGTCGAGCAACGGCATCCGGACGTCCATGGCCACGACATCCGGTCGCAGTTGCCGCACCAGAGGGACCACCGAGGCACCGTCGGCGGCCTCCCCGACCACCTTGATGTCGGGCTGGGCGTCCAGGACCGCGCGCAGACCCGCGCGCACCAGGGGTTCGTCGTCGACGAGCAGTACGGTAACCGGCATCCGGTCAGCGTATTCGCTTCAGCGGAAGCCGTGCGCGCACCCGCCAACCCCCCTTGTACAGGCCGGTCTCGGCTTCCCCGCCGAGCAGTGCGGCCCGCTCCCGCATGCCGCGCAGCCCGCTGCCGCTGCCGGCCATGACTGTGGGCCGGTCCGGCAGCGGATTGGTCACCTCCAGATCCAGCCGGTCGGAGACCATGCCGACACGCACCCGTACCGGCACGGGACCGCAGTGCCTCAGCACATTGGTGAGCGCCTCCTGCAGGATCCGGTACCCCTCCTGGGTGACCCGCTCCGGCAACTGGTCCAAGGGGCCGACCAGTTGCGCGTCGACCGTGGCGCCCGAGGCGCGCGCCGACTCGAGCAGCCGGTCCGCCTCCGCCAACGTCGGCCGCTGGGAGGGCCGCCGACCGGACTCCCGCAGGACGAGCAGCACCCGTTCCAGATCCTCCAGCGCGGCCCGGCCCGTCTCCTCGATCGCGCCCAGCGCGCGGTCGGTGAACTCCGGGTCGCCCGCCGCCCGCGCGGCTCCCGCCTGGACGACCGCCACGGTCAGCGCGTGGCCGATCGAGTCGTGCAGCTCCCGCGCGATGCGGGTGCGCTCCAACAACTGCTCGGTACGCACCTCCAGGGCGGTGAACCGCTCCGCGGCCGAGGGCCCCAGCAGCCGGCGGCCGATGGTGGTGATCATCTCGCCGAGCAGGATCACGAGGACGAGCAGCAGGACCAGCGGTACGGGTGCCAGCAGCCAAGCCACCCAGGAGGGGAGGGGGAACGGCAGCAGATTGTCGTCGGTGACCGTCCCGCCGAGCGCGGTCGTGATCAGCTGGACCGTCAGCACCGGCAGCCACACCGTGGCCATCGTGGTGACCAGCGATACGACGAGCCGTATCTCCAGCCACAGCAAGGTCCGCCAGCGGTCGCTCCACTTCCTGGACGCGACGGTGCTGAAGCTGTTCTCCTCGGTCTCCCGCTCGCCCTGGGCGCCCCGCTCGGGCGGTGTGAGGAGGAACTGCGCCTGGAGCCCCTCGGCCAGCCGCATCCAGGGCAACAGTGCCATCGGGATGACGATCAGCAGGGGTACCCACGGAGCCGCGGGCTCTATGAACATCCAGACGGCCAGCATCAGGATGGGCACGCACAGGTGCACCCAGCGTGAATAGGTCACTGGTTGGAGCGCGGCGCGGAACAGTCGGTGCATCCCCACAGCGTGGCAGGTCAGGGCATCGCCGCGGCTCCCCCACGTGGGGGAGAGGGAACCCTCGCACGGGGGAGGAAGAGGGAGGGGGCCGGCGGCGAACCTTGAGACATGAACAGCATCGAGATTCGAGAACTGACCAAGGAATTCGGCCGGACCCGGGCCGTGGACCACCTCACCTTCGATGTCATGCCCGGCCGCGTCACCGGTTTCCTGGGGCCCAACGGCGCCGGGAAATCGACCACGATGAGGCTGCTGCTGGGCCTGGACCGGATCACCTCCGGGACGGCCACCATCGGCGGCCGGCGGTTCACCGAGATTCCCGATCCCCTCCACCGGGTGGGCGCACTGCTGGACGCGCAGTCGGCGCACGGCGGCCGCACGGCCCGCGACCACCTGCGTTTCCTCGCCGCGGCCAACCGCATCCCGATGAGCCGGGTGGAGGCGGTCCTTGAGCAGTCGGGGATAGCCCCGGCCGCCAAGCGGCGGATCAAGACCTTCTCGCTGGGGATGCGCCAGCGCCTCGGCATAGCGGCCGCACTGCTCGGAGACCCCGAGGTGCTGCTGCTTGACGAGCCGACCAACGGGCTCGACCCCGAAGGCATCATCTGGATCCGCGAGCTCATGCGCGGCCTGGCGGCCGAGGGGCGCACGGTCCTCGTCTCCAGCCACCTGATGACGGAGACCGCGGCCCTCGCCGACCACCTGATCGTCCTCGGGGCGGGCAAGCTCCTGGCCGACACCTCGATGGAGGAGTTCATCGACGCCCGCAGCGCCCCGAGGGTACGGCTGCGCACCACCGACCCGGTCCGGCTGCGGGCGGTCCTCGCCCACGACGACCTCGAACTGGTCACCGCCGAGGGCGGCCGGTGGACGGTCGACGGCATACAGGCCGAGCGACTCGGTGTCATAGCCGCCCGCGAAGGCATTCCGATGCTGGAGCTGACCGACGAACGGGCCTCGCTGGAGCAGGCCTACCTCGACCTGACCGCGGGCAGCGCCCAGTTCGCCGCCACCCGCTGATCCACCCCTTCCAAGGAGGCTTCCCCATGAGCACCGCTCTGCCCACCGTCCCCGTCCTGCACGCGGAATGGATCAAGATACGGTCCCTGCGCGGCACCTTCGCGGCGCTGATATGCATCTTCGCCGTCACCCTGGGAATCCAGGTACTGGTGGCCGCGATGATCGGTCAGGCGGAAGCCGGCAGCATGGGGGACGACCCGCTCCTCGCGGCCTTCTACAGCCTCAACTTCGGCCAGATCGCCGCCTTCGCCTTCGGCGCGACCGCCCTGTCCTGCGAATTCCACGACGGCGCCCTGCGCACGTCGCTGACCGCGGTGCCGAACCGGGCGCGGCTCTACCTGTCCAAGATGGTCGTGGTGGGCGCGGTGGCCCTCGTGGTCGGCCAGGTCGCCGCACTGGCCACGTTCCTCGGAGGCCAGGCGTTCATGGGATCCTACGCCCTGGATCTGGGCAGCCCGGGTACGTACCGTGCGGTGTTCGGCTGCGGCGCGTACCTGGCGCTGATGGCCCTGCTGGCGGCCGGACTGACGGCAGTGCTGCGCAGTGCCACCGCCGTCCTGAGCCTGCTCATACCCTTCACTCTGATCGTGTCCTTCGTGCTCGGCGCGGCTTCCGAGGGCGTCGCCCGGTTCCTGCCGGACCGTGCGGGCCAGATGATGATGCGGCTGGACACGTCGACGGGCCTCGCCCCCTGGACAGGCCTCGGGGTACTGGCCCTGTGGGCCCTGGTCGCGGTGACCGGCGGCTGGCTGTCCCTGCGGCGCCGGGACGCGTGACGCACAGGGCGACCCAGACGGGCGACCCGGACGGGCTCCACGGCGAACGCGACGCGACCGGCCGGCTCCGGGAAGAGCATCCCGAGGAGCCGGCCGGTTCGGGGGCGGGGTGGGGCGAAGTGTCAGCTGGGCTTCGGGGCCAACGGCTTGTGTCCGGGGTACACGTGGTCGGGGGTCACGATCTGGGTGACCGCCTCGCCGAAGAGCGTGCTGGGCTCCTGGCCTTCGCTCTGGCTGTCGGTATTGAGGACGATGACCATCGTGGCCCGCGCCTCGGGCAGGTAGACGGGGAGGACTTCGTAGCCCGGGATGGAGCCGTTGTGGCCGATCCAGCCCTGGACGTTGAAGATGCCGAGCCCGTAGCCGTCACCGGGAACGTTCATCGGGGTCGTCTTCAGGCGCTCGGACTGGGTCGCGGGTGTCAGGAGGGTGCCGGTGGCGAGGGTGTGTGCCCAACTGCGGAGGTCCTGCAGGTCGGAGACCATCTCTCCGGCGGCCCACGCCCAGGAGGGGTTCCAGTCGGTCGAGTTCTCGGTCTTGCCCGAGGCCGTCTGGTTCGTGTAGCCCTGCGCGTGGGGATCCGGCATCGCGGCACTCGTGGGGAAGACGGTGCGGTGCAGTCCGGCCGGCTTCACGACGTCCTGCTCGATGACCTCGTGGATCGGGCGGCCGGTGATCTTCTCCACCACCAGGCCGAGCAGGATCAGGTTGGTGTTGGAGTAGTCGAACTGCGCGCCCGGCTGGAACTGCACGGGGTTCTCGAAGGAGTAGTCGAGCAACTGCTTCGGTGTGAAGGACTGTTCCGGATCGGCTTGGAACTTCTTGATGAAGTCCGGGTCCAGGCTGTAGTTGAAGAGCCCGCTGCGCATGCCGGCCAGTTCGCGCAGGGTGATGCGGTCCCCGTTCGGGACATCGGCGATGTACTTGCCGATGGGATCGTCCAGGCTGAGCTTTCCCTGGTCGACCAGTTGGAGGAGGGCGGTGACGGTGAACGTCTTGGTCTCGCTGCCGATGCGCACGTGAAGATCGGGCTTCATGGGCGCGCCGGTCGCCTTGTCCGCCACGCCGAAGCTCTTCACGTAGCTACCCTTGCCGGGTGCCCACAGGCCCACCGTCACTCCCGGTACCCGCGCCTCGCTCATGACCTGGCGGACGGCCGTGTCCAGTCGCGCCGCGACGGCCGGCGTCAGTTGCGGGAAGTCCGAGTCGGCGTCCGGGGAGGGGCCGGCGGGAGCGGTGAGCGCCGGAGCGCTCGCCCCGTACGCGGAACCTGCGACCGCCGGAGCGATGAGCACACCTGCGGCGGCCACGGCCGCGCACATCCGGGGCAGCCGCATGCGGGTCGACTTCACAGCGGTCTCCTGTCGTCCGAGGACCCAGGCAACAAGACCAAGCGTAGGCCCGCCCCACCCCACTCGCGAGATGAGCTCCCCGCTCGCGGTCCCCGCACCAGCTAGCTAGGCGTCGGCGGCCGCGCGGAGGCGGGCGTATTCGAGGGACATGGACTCGGCGGTCCAATGGGCGTTGAGGCCGCTGGGGTTGGGGAGGGCCCAGATGCGGGTGGAGCCGATGGTGCGTTCCTGGGGGCCGATCTGGGCCTTCCGCTCGCCGAAGGCGGTGCGGTAGGCGGTGACGCCGACCACGGCCAGCCACTGGGGGCGCAGCAGCTCGACCTTGGCCGTCAGGACGCGGCCGCCCTCGCGGAACTCCTCGGCGCTCAGTTCGTCGGCCCGCGCGGTGGCACGGGCCACCACGTTGGTGATGCCGAGGCGGTAGGTCAGCAGTTCCTCCTGCTCCGCCGGGGCCAGGCGGCGCGGGGTGAAACCCGACAGGTGCAGGACCGGCCAGAACCGGTTGCCGGGGCGGGCGAAGTGGTGGCCCGTCGCGGCGGAGAGCAGCCCGGGGTTGATCCCGCAAAAGAGCACACGAAGACCGCCCGCGACCACGTCCGGGAGGACGCGGTCGCGGGCGGCGTTCAGCTCGTCGGGGGTCAGAGGATCGACCCGGGGGTGTATCCGGCGGCCTCCGGATGCGCCTTGGTGATCTCCTCGATGCGGGAGACCACCACGGCGACCTGGTCGCCCGCCGCGCCGGTGAAGGACAGCTTGTCGGCCATCAGGGCGTCGAGCTGCGCCCGGTCCAGCGGCATCCGCTCGTCGGCCGCCAGCTTGTCGAGCAGCTCGTTGCGTTCGGCGCCCTGCTCGCGCATGGCGAGGGCGGAGGCCACCGCGTGCTCCTTGATGACCTCGTGGGCGGCCTCGCGGCCGACCCCGGCCCGCACCGCGCCCATCAGGACCTTGGTGGTGGCCAGGAAGGGGAGGTAGCGGTCCAGCTCTCGGGCCACGACGGCGGGGAAGGCGCCGAACTCGTCGAGGACCGTCAGGAAGGTCTCCATGAGGCCGTCGAGCGCGAAGAACGCGTCGGGCAGGGCGACCCGGCGGACCACGGAGCAGGAGACGTCGCCCTCGTTCCACTGGTCACCGGCGAGCTCGCCGGTCATCGAGGCGTAGCCGCGCAGGATGACCATCAGGCCGTTCACGCGCTCGCAGGAGCGGGTGTTCATCTTGTGCGGCATCGCGGAGGAGCCGACCTGGCCGGGCTTGAAGCCCTCGGTGACCAGCTCGTGGCCGGCCATCAGCCGGATCGTCTTGGCGATCGAGGACGGGGCGGCGGCCAGCTGCACGAGGGCGGTGACCACGTCGTAGTCCAACGAGCGCGGGTAGACCTGGCCCACCGAGGTGAAGGCCTGGCCGAAGCCGAGGTGGGAGGCGATGCGCTGCTCCAGGTCGGCGAGCTTCGAGGCATCGCCGCCCAGCAGGTCGAGCATGTCCTGCGCGGTGCCGACGGGGCCCTTGATGCCGCGCAGCGGGTAGCGGCCCAGCAGGTCCTCGAGGCGCCCGTACGCGACGAGCAGTTCGTCGGCCGCGGTGGCGAAGCGCTTGCCCAGGGTGGTCGCTTGCGCGGCGACGTTGTGTGAGCGGCCCGCCATGACCAGCTCGGCGTGCTCGCCGGCCAGCTTGCCCAGGCGGGCGAGGACGGCGACCGTGCGGTCACGGGCCAGTTCCAGCGAGAGCCGGATCTGGAGCTGCTCGACGTTCTCGGTGAGGTCGCGGGAGGTCATGCCCTTGTGGACGTGCTCGTGGCCGGCGAGGGCGTTGAACTCCTCGATGCGGGCCTTGACGTCGTGCCGGGTGACCTTCTCGCGCTCCGCGATGGAGGCGAGGTCGACGGTCTCAAGGACGCGCTCGTAATCGGCGATGGCCTCGTCCGGGACCTCGATACCGAGGTCTTTCTGGGCGCGGAGCACGGCGAGCCACAGCCGCCGCTCCAGCGTCACCTTGTACTCGGGGGACCACAGGACGGCGAGCTCCGCGGAGGCGTAGCGGCCGGCCAGGACATTGGGGATGCGGGGCTTGGCAGTCACGTGTAGGGATTCTACTTGGGCCGCGGCTGTGCGTTTACGCAGGTAGGGGCCCCGCCCCGGATTGTGCCTTGCTACGAGAGCGGCGTCACGTGCCGCCCTCGGCCCTCAGGGGAGCCGCTCGCCCCGCCGGTCCTCGTACGCCAGCAGCTCCGGGCGCTTGGCCGGGAGGCCGTCCCCGCTGGAGCGGCCCGTCAGGCGGCGGCCGACCCACGGGAGCAGGTGCTGCCGCGCGAAGCTGAGGTCCTGCGAGCGGCGCGCGGCCCAGCCCGGCGGAACCGAGGGAGGCAGTTCGGTGCGCCAGTCGGTCTCGGGCGGCAGGCCCAGCGACTGCCATACCGCTTCCGCCACCCTGCGGTGGCCCTCGGCCGTCAGGTGCAGCCGGTCCACGTCCCACATCCGGGGGTCCCCGAGCACGGAGGCCCCGTACAGGTCCACCACGAGGGCACCGTGCCGTGCGGCGAGCTCCTCGATGATGACGAAGAGCTCCTCCATACGGGGGCGGAACCGTTCCATCACGGGCCCGTTGCGGCCCGGTGAACGCATCAGCACCAGCGTCCCGCAGGAGGGCGCCAGCAGGCCGACGGCCTCCTCCAGGTGCCCGCGCACCCGGCCCATGTCGACCTTGGGCCGCAGGGTGTCGTTCAGTCCGCCGACGAGGGTCACCACGTCGGCGCCCATCGCGGCGGCCACCGGTGCCTGTTCTTCGGCGATCTGGCCGATGAGCTTGCCGCGGACCGCGAGGTTCGCGTAGCGGAAGCCGGGCTCGCGCGCCGCGAGGCGGGCGGCCAGCAGATCGGCCCAGCCCCGGTAGGAGCCGTCGGGGAGCAGGTCGGACATGCCCTCGGTGAAGGAGTCGCCGACCGCGACAAGACTGGTGTAAGAGGCATTCATCTCCATGGCGGAGCGATGTTACCGCGCGGTACCCCGGTCGCGCAGGCGGGACCGGGGCAGCGCGACGGCGGAGCGGACTATGCCGAGGCCGGTCGGCCGAACAGCTCCCGCAGCACGTCCTCCATCGTGACCAGGCCCGTCATCGCGCCGTCGGTCCCGAGGACCGCCGCCAGGTGCGTACGGCTGCGCCGCATCGCGGTCAGCACGTCGTCCAGCGGGGTCTCCGCCCGCACCTGGGCGATCGGCCGCAGCGCCGAGACCGGGAACGGCTCGTCGCGCTCGGCCGCGTCCAGCGCGTCCTTGACGTGCAGGTACCCCAGGATCCGGTGCTGCGAGTCGATCATCGGGAAGCGGGAGTAGCCCGACTCCGCCGACAACCGCTCCAGCCCGGCCGGAGTGATGCCCTCGCGGGCCGGAACCACCCGGTCCGCGGGCAGCACCACATCGGTGACCGGCCGGCGCCCGAGCTCCAGGGCGTCGTACAGCCGCTCGCTCGCCCGGTCGTCGATGAGCCCCGCCTCACTGGAGTCCCTGACGATGCGGGCCAGCTCGTCGTCCGAGAAGGTCGCCGTGACCTCGCTCTTCACGTCCACCCGCAGCAGGCGCAGCAGGGCGTTGGCGAAGGCGTTGATCGCGAAGATCACCGGCTTCAGGGCCCGGGTCAGGGCCACCAGCGGCGGGCCCAGCAGCAGCGCGGTCCGCACCGGCTCGGCCAGCGCCACGTTCTTCGGCAGCATCTCGCCGAAGAGCATGTGCAGGTACGTGGCCAGCGCCAGCGCCACCACGAAGGAGATCGCGTGCGTCAGGCCGGGCGGCACCCCGAAGAAGTCGAACGCCGGGGTCAGCAGGTGGGCGATGGCCGGCTCGGCCACCACACCCAGCACCAGGGTGCACAGCGTGATGCCCAGCTGGGCCGCCGCCATCAGCGCGGACAGGTGCTCCAGGGCCCACAGCACCGCCCTGGCGCGCCGGTCGCCCTGCTCGGCGTAGGGATCGATCTGGCTGCGCCGGACCGAGATCAGCGCGAACTCCGCGCCGACGAAGAAGGCGTTGACGACCAGGGTCGCCAGGCCGATCAGCAACTGGACGGCGGTCATCGCTCCTCCTCCCCGCCGTTGTCACGCGTGGTGGGATCGGCCGGCACGTGCAAGAGCACCCGCGCCGCCCGACGCCCGCTGGCGTCCACCACGTCCAGGCGCCAGCCGTCCAATTCCAGGCTGTCGCCGACCACCGGGATCCGTCCCAGTTCGGTCGCTATCAGACCGGCCAGGGTCTCGTACGGGCCGTCCGGCACGCGCAGGCCGATCCGCTGGAGCTGGTCGGTGCGGGCGGACCCGTCCGCGGAGTACAGCGCGCGCCCGGAGGCGTCCTCGCCGGCCGAGTCCAGATCGGAGGTCTCGTGCGGGTCGTGCTCGTCGCGGACCTCGCCGACGACCTCCTCGACGATGTCCTCCAGCGTGACCACGCCGGCCGTGCCGCCGTACTCGTCGATGACCACGGCCATCGTCTGCTTGCCGGACAGCCGGTCCAGCAGCCGGTCCACCGTCAGCGACTCCGGTACGAGCAGGGGCTCGCGCAGCAGCTGCGACACAGGATGGCGGTGCCGCTCCTCGGCGGGCAGCGCCAGTACGTCCTTGATGTGGACGGTGCCGACGACGGTGTCGAGGCTGCCCCGGTAGACGGGGAAGCGGGACAGGCCGGTGGCGAGCGTCGCGTTCGCGACGTCCTCGGCGGTGGTCTGCACGTCGAGGGCCGTGACCTGGACGCGCGGGGTCATGACGTTCTCCGCGGTGAGGTCGGCCAGGTTCAGGGTCCGCACGAACAGCTCGGCCGTGTCCTTCTCCAGGGCGCCCGCCCTCGCCGAGTGCCGGGCCAGGGCCACCAGCTCCTGCGGGGTGCGCGCCGAGGCGAGCTCGTCGGCGGGCTCCAGACCGAACCGGCGGACCATGTGGTTCGCGGTGGTGTTGAGATGGCTGATCAGGGGTTTGAAGGTCCGGGAGAAGACCCGCTGCAGGGTGGCGACGCGCTTGGCGATGGCCAGCGGCGAGGAGATCGCCCAGTTCTTGGGCACCAGTTCGCCGACGACCATCAGGACGACGGTCGACAGCACGGTGCCGAGGGCCAGGGCGGTGGAGGACGCGGCCCCGGCGGACAGCCCCATGGCCTCGAAGGGGCCCCTGAGCAGGGCGGCGATCGAAGGTTTGGAGATCATGCCGATGACCAGGCCGGTCACGGTGATGCCGAGCTGGGCGCCGGAGAGCTGAAAGGTCAGGCTGCGGACGGCGGCCAGTGCGCTGTCGGCGCCGCGCTCGCCGCGCTCGACGGCCCGCTCCAGCTCGCTGCGCTCGACGGTGGTCAGCGAGAACTCGGCCGCGACGAAGACTCCGCAGGCAAGGCAGAGCAGCAGCGCCACGAGGAGCAGGAGCACTTCGGTCATCGGTCGTTCACCTCCATCCCATGATCAGACGGGAGGGGTGCCATCGCGCGGTGTCGCGCGGGGAAGTGGAGGGGACCGGGAGGCTCGCCCATGGGCGGACGCTCACACCTTTCGTTTCAGATCGGAGAGGAACTGCTGTTCACAGAGTAAAGGAAAGGCAAAGCGATCGGATCATTCTTTTGGCGGACCTCTTCGGTCGTGATGGGATCCGCACATGAACGATCTTTGCATCGAACCCGCAACGGCGGCCGATCTCGCCGCCGTCCTCGACTTCTGGAAGGCCGCCGCCGAGGGCACGAGTATCAGCGATGACCTGGACGGCGTCGAGCGCCTCCACGCCCGCGATCCGCAGTCGCTGCTCCTCGCGCGCCGCGACGGCGAACTGGTCGGCACGGTCATAGCGGGGTTCGACGGGTGGCGCTGCCACCTCTACCGGCTCGCGGTGCACCCCGGCCACCGCCGTCAGGGCATCGGGTCGGCGCTGCTGGCCGCGGCGGAGGAACGGTTCGCTGCGTTCGGCGGCCGGCGGGCGGACGCGATGGTACTGAACCGCAACGAGCGCGGGCAGCGGGCGTGGGAGGCCGGGGGCTACCACCCGGAGGATCACTGGACCCGATGGGTCAAGCCGCTGAACGGATGACCCGGCGGCGCTACGCCGTCCGGGGCCGCCCACCGACCGGCCCACCAGCCGACCGGCCCACCGGCCACCAGCCGACCGGCCACCAGCCGACCGGCCCGCCGACCCGCCCCGTCAGGCGGGCCAGGCTCTGAGGAAGGACGGCTCCGACCAGGTGCCGTGGAGGACCGGCGCCAGCCAGGCGGTGGCCGCCGCGCGGAAGGCCGCGGGATCCAGCGCCGCAGCCCGCTCCGGGACCGCGCCCAGCAGGGGCAGGTCCGAGACCGACGGAAGGTCGGCCAGGTTGCAGCGGGCCGCCAGGTCGGGGTCGGCGGGCCAGCTGCCGATGACCACGCCCAGGGCGGCGAGGCCCCGGGCCCGGAGGGCTTCGGCGGTGAGGGCCGTGTTGTTGAGAGTGCCGAGGCCCGCCGGGGCCACGACCAGGGTCGGGGCGTCCAGGAGCCGGGCCGCGTCCGCCAGGGTGTTGCCCGCCTCGTCGAAGCGGACCAGGAGACCGCCCGCGCCCTCGACCAGGACCAGATCGTGGGTCAGGGCGAGGCGGCGCGCCGCCTCGGCGATCTCGGCGGGGGAGACCGTGGGGAGGCCCGCGCGGCGGGCCGCCCGGTCCGGGGCCAGCGGCTCCGGGTAGCGGACCAGTTCGGCGGTGGTGACGGGTCCGGCCAGGCGGGCGACCTCCGCCGCGTCGCCGTGTTCGTCCGGGCCCACGCCCGTCTGGGCCGGCTTGAGGACGGCCACCGAGCGGCCCGCGGCGAGCGCCGCCGCCGCGACGGCCGAGGTGACGACCGTCTTGCCGATCTCGGTGCCGGTGCCCGAGACCACGAGGATCGAGCCGGCGGGCCGGCCCGCTTCGCGTACGGGGCGATCGGCCGTGTCACTACCGGGCACTTCAGGCCTCCTTCGCGGCCGCGATGACACCGCGGCAGATGCGGGCCACGTCGGCGTCGCCCGTGACGAACGGCGGCATCGTGTAGATCAGGTCCCGGAACGGGCGCAGCCAGACGCCCTCCCGGACCGCCGCGCGGGTGGCGCGCGCCACGTCGACCTCGTGGTCGAGCTGGACCACGCCGATCGCGCCCAGCACGCGGACGTCCTTGACCCCCGGGACCGAGGCCGCCGGGGCCAGCCCCTCGCTCAGGCCCGCCTCGATCCGCTTGATCTCGAGCGGCCAGTCCTGGCCGAGGAGCAGGTCGATGGAGGCCAGCGCGACCGCCGTGGCGAGCGGGTTGCCCATGAAGGTCGGCCCGTGGGCCAGTACGGGGACCTCGCCCCGGGAGATCCCGTCCGCCACCCGCTCCGTGCACAGGGTGGCGGCGAGGGTGAGGTATCCGCCGGTCAGCGATTTGCCCAGGCACATCACGTCCGGGGTGATCCCCGCGTGATCGGCCGCGAACAGCGCGCCCGTGCGGCCGAAGCCCGTCGCGATCTCGTCCAGGATCAGGAGGACGCCGAACTCGTCGCACAGCTCGCGCAGGACCCGGAGGTAGCCGGGGTTGTGGAAGCGCATGCCGCCGGCGCCCTGGACCACCGGTTCCACGATCACCGCGGCCAGTTCGTCCGCGTGCGCCGAGACCAGGGAGCGCAGGTGGGCGACGTACGCGGGGTCCACCGGTGCGCCGAACCCGCTCGGCGGGGCGTCCGCGAAGAGCTGGCGCGGGAGGATGCCCGACCACAGCTCGTGCATGCCGCCCTCGGGGTCGCAGACGGCCATGGGCTGCCAGGTGTCCCCGTGGTAGCCGCCCCGCCAGGTGAGCAGGCGGGACTTCGCGGGTCGTCCCACGGAGCGCCAGTACTGGAGGCACATCTTCACCGCGACCTCGACGGAGACCGAGCCCGAGTCGGCGAGGAACACGTGTTCCAGGCCGGGCGGGGTGATCTCGACGAGCTTCGCGGCCAGCCGGACGGCGGGCTCGTGGGTGAGCCCGCCGAACATCACGTGCGACATGCGGCCGAGCTGGCCGGTCACCGCCTCGTTCAGCACCGGGTGGTTGTACCCGTGAATCGCCGACCACCAGGAGGACATGCCGTCGACCAGCTCGTCGTGGCCCTGCGCCGGTTCGGCCAGCCGTAGCCGGACGCCCGAGGCGCAGGAGACGACGAGCGGCTCCTGCCGTCCGGGCATCGGACCGTACGGGTGCCAGACGTGCTGCCGGTCCAGCGCGAGCAGTTCGGCGGCCGGCAGCGGATCGTAGGAGCGGTGCTGATCAGGCATTGGGGGCGAGATCCGTCCCCGCGCCGCGTCGGCGCACCGCCACCAGTCCGGAGCGGACCTCGCCCGCCTCGGCCTGGGCCGGTACGGGGGCCTCGTGCCCGGCGTGGCCCGAGCAGCCGCCGCACGCCGAACCGCAGCCGGCCTCGTCCGCCGGGGCGGAGGAGCCGCAGACCGACGCTCCGGCGCCGTGCGAGCCGCAGCCGCCCTGGACCTCCGCGAGCTCGGAGCGGTGCGCGGGGAGGGTCGACGTACCGGCGCCCTCCACCTCGAAACCGGCGTCCGCGATCATGTCGAGGTCGGCTTGCCCGGCCTGGCCCTCGCTGGTCAGGTAGTCGCCGAGGAAGATCGAGTTGACCAGGTGCAGGGCGAGGGGCTGCATGGTGCGCAGGTGGACCTCGCGCCCGCCCGCGAGGCGGACCTCGACGTCGGGGCAGACGAAGCGGACCATCGCCAGGATCCGCAGGGCGCGCTGGGGGGTGAGGTTCCACTCCTTGGCCAGCGGGGTGCCCTCGAAGGGGATCAGGAAGTTGACCGGCACCGAGTCCGGGTCCAGCTCGCGCAGCGAGTAGACGACGTCGACGAGGTCCTCGTCGCTCTCGCCCATGCCCGCGATCAGACCGGAGCAGGCGGACAGGCCGGCGGCGTGCGCCTTCTGCACCGTGTCGACCCGGTCCGCGTAGGTGTGGGTCTTGGTGATCTGGCCGTAGGTGGCCTCGGAGGTGTTGAGGTTGTGGTTGTAGGCGTCCGCGCCCGCGTCCTTCAGGCGCTCCGCCTGCCCGTCCGAGAGCAGACCGAGGCAGGCGCAGACCTCGATGCCCTCGTTCTGCTCCTTGATGGCCTCGATGGTCTTGCCGACGCGGTCCACGTCGCGGTCGGTCGGGCCGCGCCCGCTCGCCACCAGGCAGACCCGCTTCGCCCCGCCGGCCACGCCCGCGGCCGCGGCCTGGGAGGCCTCTTCGGGTTTCAGCCACGTGTACTTGAGGATCTCGGCCTTCGATCCCAGCCGCTGGGAGCAGTACGAGCAGTCCTCGGGGCAGAGCCCCGACTTCAGGTTGACGAGGTAGTTCAGCTTGACCCGGCGCCCGAACCACTGGCGGCGCACCTTGCCGGCCGCGGCCACCACGTCGAGCAGTTCGTCGTCAGACGTCGCCAGCACGGCGAGTGCTTCTTCGCGGGTCGGCAGCTCACGCCGCAGCCCCTTGTCCACGAGGGTGTTCAGCAGGTCCATGACGCCGATCCTGGACCACACCACCACTCCCGGCCAAGGAGAGATCCAACAACATGGCCGGAAGAGAGTGTGTGTATCGCCACACCTGGCGCTCAAGTCACGACGGTTAGGGTCGGTCAGGTCTGTGGACTGCCGACAAAACACGAGGACCGCCGATGCCCCAGCACACGCCCGACCCCGTGGACGTCTTCGCCTGGATCGACGACGCGGAGCGGGCCCGGGAGCAGGCCGGACTCGTCCGGACCCTGCGTCCGCGCCCGGCCTCCTCGCCGCTCCTGGACCTCGCGAGCAACGACTACCTCGGGCTGTCCCGGCACCCCGAGACGGTACGGGGCGCACGTGAGGCGGCCGAGCGCTGGGGCGCCGGAGCCACCGGATCCCGCCTGGTCACCGGCACGACCGAACTGCACGCCGAGCTGGAGCGCGAGCTCGCCGCCTTCTGCGGGTTCGAGGCGGCGCTGGTGCTCTCCTCCGGCTACGCGGCCAACCTGGCCGCCGTCACCGCGCTCAGCGACCGGGGCACCCTGGTCGTCTCGGACGCCGGGAACCACGCCTCGATCGTGGACGGGTGCCGGCTCTCCCGCGCCGAGACCGCCGTCGTCCCGCACTGCGACCCGGACGCCGCGCGCAAGACGCTCGCCGCGCACGGCGGGCGGGCCCTGCTGGTCACCGACTCGGTGTTCTCCGTCGACGGGGACGCCGCTCCGCTCGCCCGCCATGCCGAGGCCTGCCGGGCCGAGGGCGCGGCCCTGCTCGTGGACGACGCGCACGGACTCGGTGTGCTCGGTGAGGGCGGTCGCGGCGCGCTGTACGCCGCCGGGCTCGCGGGCGCGCCCGGGGTGGTGGCGACGATGACCCTCTCGAAGTCCCTGGGCAGCCAGGGCGGCGCCGTGCTCGGCCCGGCCAAGGTGATCCGGCACCTGGTCAACGCGGCCCGGACCTTCATCTTCGACACGGGGCTCGCTCCGGCCGCGACGGGCGCCGCGCTCGCCGCCCTGCGCCTGCTGGAGCGGGAGCCGCAGCGGGCGGGACGTGCCCGGGAGGTGGCCGCCGAGCTGTACGGACGGCTCACCGCGTCCGGCCTGACCGCGGCCCGGCCGGACGCGGCCGTGGTGTCGGTACGGGCCCCGTCGGCTTCGGCGGCACTGCGCTGGGCCGCCGACTGCCGCGAGGCAGGTCTGTCCGTGGGGTGCTTCCGGCCGCCGTCGGTGCCGGACGGCATCTCCCGGCTGCGGCTGACCGCGCGGGCCGATCTCACGGGGGAGGAGATCAGCCGGGCGGTGGAGACGATCCTCGGGACCGCTCCGGCGGGAGCCACGGACCGCTAGTCGGAGCTACGGGAGCACGTGCGCCCGTACGTCCGCCCCCGGTGCCTACGTGGTCAGGTCCGCTCGTACGGAGACGAGGAAGCCGTCCCAGGCCGGCCCGGTGAAGAGCACGGCCGGGCCGTCCGCGCGCTTGGAGTCGCGGACGGCCAGCAGGCCGCCGCCGAGGACGGCCGTTTCCACGCAATTGTTCATTCCGGTGCTGCGGCTGCTGCGCAGCCACCTCGCGCTGTTCAGAAGTCCGCTGGTGGATAAGGGGGTTGCGGACACGGGGGGTGCCTCCTTACGCGTCGTCAGCGAGGGCGCTGATCAGATCCGACGAATCGCGGGGCGGGAGGGCGTGCGCCTGAATGGTGCGGAACGCGGCGCTGTACGCCTCAAGGTCTTCCTTCCGCTCCAGATAGAGGCTACTCGTCAAGTGGTCGAGTACCACCACATCCAGATCGGCGATGTTCGGAAATGAGAAGATGACGAACGGTCCGGTCAGGCCGAGATGTCCCCCCACGCTGAACGGCAGCACCTGTAGCCGTACATGAGGCAGCCTCGACACCTCCACCAGGCACCGCAGCTGCTCCGCCATCACCCTCGGCCCGCCGATCTTCCGCCGCAGCACCGCCTCGTCCAGGACCGCGCTCAGCTCCAGCGGCGGATCCGCCCGCAGTACGGACTGGCGCGCCAGCCGTACGTCGACCAGGGCGTCGACCTTCGGCTCCGGCAGCCCGCCCAGCGCCGCACGGGTCACCGCGCGCGCGTACTCCGGGGTCTGCAGCAGGCCCGGCACCACCGAGAGCTCGACGGTGCGGGCGGCCCGGGCACTCGCCTCCAGGCTGATGAAGTCCCGGTACTCCTGCGGCAGCAGGCCCCGGTAGTCGTGCCACCACTGGCGCCCGCGCCCGGTGTCGGCTCCCGGGGCGGGGCCGGCCGCCGAGACGGAGAGGGCTTCGAGCAGGGCGCGCTGCTGCGGGCTCGCGAGGCTTCCGTAGACGTCGAGCAGCAGCCGGATGTCCGCCACCTTGACGCCACTGCGCCCCGTCTCGATGCGGCTGATCTTCGACTGGTGCCATCCGACCAGCCGGGCCGCCTCACCACTGGTGAGTCCGGACCGGTCGCGCAAGGAGCGCAGTTCCTCGCCGAGCTTGCGCCGACGCACCGCGGGACCGTGTTGCACACCGCCTCCTCTTCACCGGCACAGGTCGCACCAGTCTGCCGTCCAAATACGCTATTCCGTAGCAGAGTTCACCGCATTGAGCGACAGATATATGCATATCTTGAGGGAACGGCAGAAATCGGGGGACGATGAGTGCCACTCTGGCGTCCAGCACAGATCCGGGACGAGTCCGCCCCGGTGGGAAAGGGACCGTCGCCATGGCAGATCACCAGGAAGCATCCGTCACTCTGCCGAGCGATCCGGCCTCGGTCGCGGCCGCCCGCCGCTACGTCGCGGAGGTGCTGAGCGAGTGGGGGCTGCCCGACGGGACGGACACCGCCGATAGCGTCCGGCTGATCGTCTCGGAACTCGCCACCAATGCGGTGCAGCACACCTTCGGCCAGTCGCCCACCTTCACCGTGGACATCCGGCTGGAGCGCGAGGAGTGGCTCCGCGTCGGGGTCACCGACAGCCACCCGCGCTGGCCCAAGCGGCTCCCGGCCGCCGTCCAGCAGGACAACGGCCGGGGCATGGTCATCATCCGCTGGCTCACCGCCGAGGCGGGCGGCCGGCTCTCGGTCAGCCCCACGGAGGACGGCGGCAAGACCGTCTGGATCGCCCTGCCCTGGGCGGTCGGGGCCCCGGCGAGGACCCGCACCGGCTGTTGAACCCCGAGGCCGCGCCCGGTCAGGCTCCCGCGCGCTCCGACACGCTGCGCTCGATGCACAGTTCGTTGCCCTCCGGGTCGGTCAGCGTGACCCAGCCGGTGCCGTCCTCCCGGCGCTGGTCGGACCAGAGCTTCGCGCCGATCCCGAAGAGCCGCTCGACGTTCTCGTCGCGGGTCCCGGTCGTCGGCTGGATGTCCAAGTGGACGCGGTTCTTCGCCGACTTTCCTTCCGGGACCCGGATGAAGAGCAGCCCGGGCACGCCCGGTTGCCCCGGGTCCAGCAGGATCTCGTCGTCTTCCGGCTGATCGTCCGCGTGGATCGGGAAACCGGTGACGGCGGACCAGAACAGCGCCAGCGCGTAGGGCTCCCGCGCATCGAAGGTGATGTGGCGGACGGGGTTGAGAAACATGCGACTCCTCGTGGGCGGCTCCGTATACGGAACCGGGCGTAGGGGCGACCGGAGTTGAATCGGGTACCTGCCCGAAACACGGGTTAACCCAGCGGAAAAACGCGGCCCTTAGCGTGGCGGCCACGTTCCCTCCGCCAATGATCACCCATGAGCCGGCAAAGCGGCGGTGGGCGGGACGGAAAGCCTTTCCCCGCGTTGGGCAAGACCCGCTTTTGGCTCGGATATGGGCAGGTCAACAAGGTGTTGACGGCGCGTAAGGTCGGCTCGGCGCGTTGTCGATGATGTCCCGGAAGCTTGGTGATTGCTGTGCACCTGACCCCCCACGAGCAGGAGAGACTGCTCATCCACGTGGCCGCGGACGTGGCCGAGAAGCGCAGGACGCGGGGCGTCCTCCTCAACCACCCCGAGGCGATCGCGCTGATCACCGCGCACATCCTCGAAGGCGCCCGCGACGGACGGACCGTGGCCCAGCTCATGGCGTCGGGCCGGACCGTGCTCTCCCGCGAACAGGTCATGGAGGGCGTACCCGAGATGATCCACGACGTCCAGGTCGAGGCGACCTTCCCGGACGGCACCAAGCTCGTCACCGTCCACGACCCGATCGTCGACAGGGGAGTACCGGCGTGATCCCCGGCGAAATCACTTACGGGGACGGCCCGGTGCACCTCAATGAAGGCCGGCCCGTCACCCGCATCACCGTGCTCAACGCCGCCGACCGCCCCGTCCAGGTCGGCTCGCACTACCACTTCGCCGAGGCCAACCCCGGACTCGACTTCGACCGGACCGCCGCCCACGGGCAGCGGCTCGACATCGCCGCCGGCACCGCGGTCCGCTTCGAGCCGGGCATCCCGGTCGCCGTGGCACTCGTACCGCTGGGCGGACTGCGCACCGTGCCCGGGCTGCGCGGCCAGACCGGAGGGCCGCTCGATGGCTGAGATTTCGCGCCAGGTCTACGCCGACCTCTTCGGGCCCACCACCGGCGACCGCATCCGCCTCGCCGACACCGACCTCTTCGTCGAGATCGAGCGGGACCTCGGCGGCGGCCCCGGCCGGGCCGGCGACGAAGCCGTCTTCGGCGGCGGCAAGGTCATCCGCGAATCCATGGGGCAGGCCCGCACCACCCGCGCCGAGGGCGCCGCCGACACCGTCATCACCGGAGTGGTCATCCTCGACCACTGGGGCATCGTCAAGGCCGACGTCGGCATCCGCGACGGCCGGATCTGCGGCATCGGCAAGGCGGGCAACCCCGACACGATGGACGGGGTGGAGCGCGCACTGGTCATCGGCCCCGAGACCGAGATCATCGCGGGCAACGGGAAGATCCTCACCGCCGGCGCCATCGACGCCCACGTGCACTTCATCTCCCCGACCGTGATCGAGGAAGCCCTCGCCTCCGGCACCACCACCCTCGTCGGCGGCGGCACCGGACCCGCCGAAGGGACCAAAGCCACCACCGTCACCCCCGGACCCTGGCACCTGGCCCGGATGTTCGCCGCGCTGGAGGCCCACCCCGTCAACATCGGCCTGCTCGGCAAGGGCAACACCATGTCCCGCGAGGGGATGTACTCCCAACTGCGCGGCGGAGCACTCGGCTTCAAGCTCCACGAGGACTGGGGATCCACCCCCGCCGTCATCGACGCCTGCCTCACCGTCTGCGAGGAGACCGGCACCCAGGCCGCCATCCACACCGACACCCTCAACGAGGCCGGGTTCGTCGCCGACACCCTCGCCGCCATCGGCGGACGGACCATCCACTCGTACCACACCGAGGGGGCCGGCGGCGGGCACGCCCCCGACATCATCACCGTGGTCTCCGAGCCCAACATCCTGCCCAGCTCCACCAATCCGACCCGGCCGCACACCGTCAACACGGTCGAGGAGCACCTCGACATGCTGATGGTCTGCCACCACCTCAACCCCGCCGTCCCCGAGGACCTCGCCTTCGCCGAGTCCCGGATCCGGCCCTCCACCATCGCCGCCGAAGACGTCCTGCACGACCTCGGAGCGATCTCCATCACCTCCTCCGACGCCCAGGCCATGGGCCGCGTCGGCGAGGTGGTGCTGCGCACCTGGCAGACCGCCCACGTGATGAAGAAGCGGCGCGGCTTCCTGCCCGGCGACGGACCCGCCGACAACCACCGGGCCCGCCGCTACGTCGCCAAGTACACGATCAACCCGGCCGTGGCCCAGGGCCTCGCCCGCGAGATCGGCTCCGTCGAGACGGGCAAACTCGCCGACCTCGTGCTGTGGAACCCGGCTTTCTTCGGGGTCAAACCCGAACTGGTCATCAAGGGCGGCCAGATCGCCTACGCGCAGATGGGCGACGCCAACGCCTCCATCCCCACCCCGCAGCCGGTCCTGCCCCGCCCGATGTTCGGCGCGTACGGGCGCGCCCCCGGCCTCAACTCGGTCAACTTCACCTCGCAGGCCGCCCTCGACGACGGACTGCCCGAACGGCTCGGACTCGACAAGGAGTTCGTCGCCATCGAAAGCACCCGCAAGGTGACCAAGGCGGACATGCGGGGTAACGACGCCATGCCGAGGGTCGAGGTGGACGCCGACACCTTCACCGTCACCATCGACGGCGAAGTGGTGGAACCGGCCCCGGCGACGGAACTGCCCATGGCCCAGCGCTATTTCCTCTTCTGATGGGCGCGGACCGATGAGCCTCGCCGCCCTCCTCGTCCTCGCCGACGGCCGCTTCCCCGCCGGAGGCCACGCCCACTCCGGCGGGGCCGAGGCCGCCTGCCGGGCGGGCCGGATCCACGACGCCGCCACCCTGGAGGAGTTCTGCCGGGGCCGGCTGCACACCGCCGGGCTGGTCGCGGCCTCGCTGGCCGCGGCCGCCGCCGACGGACTCGACCCGGCGGCCCTCGACGCG
>NZ_JAGGOW010000086.1 GCF_018614135.1 Streptomyces sp. ISL-66 | reverse complement strand
CCCGTGGTCCGGCCGGAGTCCCGGCGGCCGGCACGGTCACCGACGCCTCCCGGTGCGGGCCGTCGGCGCCGCGCCCGCGCTCGGGGACGGGGGCCTCGCCGCGCCGCAGCCGGTCGCGTACGTCTCGTACCGTCGCGGTGGAAAGCCCCGACCGGCGGGCGAGTTCGCGCAGCGAGGCGGCGGGGTCGGCGGCGATCAGGTGTGCCGCGCGCAGTCGGCCGTCGAGGCTGCTGAGCGGACGCGCGGTGCCGTCGCGGCCGACCCGGGTGTGTGGCTGAGGAATCTCCGCACTCACACCCGCGCGCAGCTTGCCCACCGTCTTTCCGCTCAGGCCGGTGCGCTCCGCGATGGCGCGGTCCGACCAGTGCGGGTGGGTGCGCAGGATGCGTTCGGCCGCGGTACGGCGCTCGGCCCGCGACAGCGGCAGGCCGTGCCGGACGTTCAACTGCACGGACAGTACGTACGCGTCCGCCTCGCTGCCGTCGAAGAAGCGCACCGCGACGGTGTCGTAGCCCCGCAGCCGGGCGGCGGACAGCCGGTGCATGCCGTCGATGACGCGCATCGTCGGCCGGTGCACCAGGAGGGCTTCGAACTCCCGTCCCGATCCGACCAGGGCGAGGACGTGGCTCTCGTCGCAGGCCCCGCCACGGGGCGAGTCGGACGGCCCCAGCCGGTCGATCGGCACTCTTTCGACGCTCGTGGAATCAGGCTGGACGTCACCACCCGGTCTACCGGTGGATGTCACGGTCGCACTCCCCCCTCGGGACCTCGTAAGTCATCTCGACCCAGCGCCCTGTGGCTTGAATCGTGCGGGACGCGCGGGGCGTCGCCAACGCCGCGGCGGCGACTACGTCAGGTGGCCCGGAGTCCGTCAAGTCCCCGCGGTTCCCAGGCCGTCGGAGCGGCGGCGCCCGTCCCCGCCAAGGCCGCCACGGCGTGTGCGGCGGAGGCCAGGGTGATGTGACGGTGCCAGCCGCGGAAGGAACGCCCCTCGAAGTCCTTGAGGCCGACGTCCTCGCCCGCTCCCGCTCCCGCGAAGTCCTGGCAGGCCCTTCCGCCGAGCCTGGTGAGCCTCAGCAGCACCTCGGCGGGGGCCGAGGTGGCGTTGGTGACCCACAGGGCCGTGGGGGGACCCTGCGCGCCCCGCCACTCCCCGACCAGCGTGAGGCCGCCGACGGCGTCGCTCGCGCCGGCCCTGCGGTGGGTCGGCAGTTCGCCGGCGCACGCCACGCGGACCGCGGCGGCCAGCGTGTCGCCGTCCTGCCCGGCGGCCCTGACGGGGCGGCGCAGCCCTCGTACGCCCGCGAGGATCCGCTGGGCCTCCATGACCCCTCCGTCGTACCCGGGCAGCGCGGGGTCCCCCATCATGAGCTGGGCGGTGCCCCGGATCCGTGCGATCACCGGGACCCCGGCGGCGGTGAACCGCCCCATGGTGGCGGCGATCCGATTGATGTGGGTGTTGAGGACCACCGGACGGGCGGGCACCCGCCAGGACCCCAGCATCTCCAGGACGGCGGTCGCGGCACACTGCTCCAGGCTCTCCCGCCCCATCTCCTCGGGGATCTCGGCCTGGCGTCGCCGCTCCTCGTCGCCGAGCCAGAGATCGGGCAGGAACAGCCGCCAGTTGACCGGGGTGCTGAACGTCTCGGTGGCGTGCCAAACGCCGAATGCCCGCTGGCCCCGGAAGACTCCGTTGCACGGGTCGACGCCGTAGTCCACTCCCACCGACTGGTCGCCCGCCTTGGAGATGGACAGCGGATGCACCACCCAGGCCTTCGGTGCGGTGAGCTCCGTGAGGTATCCGGCGAGCGCCTCGCGCACCGGCCGCCAGTCCCAGGTCGAGCTGCTGATGAAGTGGTGCAGGCTCTGTTCGGTGGCCGAACCGCCCACCTGCGCCGCGATGTTGCGGATGGACTTGCGGCCCTGTGTCCGCAGCAGCCCGCGAAGGTACTGCTCGCCCTTGCGGCGCTGGTCCCGGCGCGCGAACGAGGCGAACAGCACGTCGCCCAGCCCGCAGGCCACCGACTCGCGCAGGTCCGGCAGGCCCCCGGGCCGGTACGCGGACCAGGACGGTGCGCGCACCGCACTTCCTTCGCTGACGGTCACAGTCACGGGTCTCCCCCTCTGATGCGGTCATCCCTCGTTCACCGTCGAGCATGCTCGAATCCGGTGCCCTCGGGCGAGGTGTGGCGGCTCCCTCACCAGTCCCCCGGGTGGTGTTCCCACCACCGTCCGACCACCCCGCAGTACCCTTTCCTCCCGCCACGGCAGGAGAACGATGGTGTCGGGACCACCGAGTACGCGGCGCGCGCGGTGCGCGGGTGCCCGCCCGTTTCAGCCGTGCACCGCGTCCGTGCTGCGCCGGCCCGGGAAGTCGGCGCCGGTGAGCATCAGCAGCGGAGCCGCCTTGACCGCGGTCTCCTCGAACTCGGCCTCCGCGTCCGACAGCGCCACGACGGCCCCGCCCACGCCGTAGCGGACGCGCCCGGGCGTGACCACCGCCGTACGGATCGCCACGCTCAGATCGACGGCGCCGGACAGCGAGAAGTACCCGATGGCCCCCGAGTAGACGCCGCGCGGTCCGGCCTCCAGCCGGTCGATGATCTGCATGGTGCGGATCTTCGGCGCGCCCGTCATGGAACCGGCGGGGAACGCGGCCCGCACCAGGTCCACGGCGCTGCGGTCGGTGCGCAGTCTGGCCCGGACGGTACTGACCAGTTGGTGGACGGTGGCGTACGTCTCCACGTCGAAGAGCCCGCTGACCTCGACGGAGCCGGTCTCGGCGTGCCGGCCGAGATCGTTGCGCACCAGGTCGACGATCATCAGGTTCTCCGCACGGTCCTTCTCGCTCGTGCGCAGTTCTTCGATGATCTCGGCGTCCTCCCGCACGGTCGCCCCGCGCGGGCGGGTGCCCTTGATCGGCATGGACTCGGCGACTCCCTCCGCGCTCAGCCGCAGGAACCGCTCGGGGGACGTGCTCAGCACGGAGAGCGCACCGAAGCGCAGCAGCGCGGCGTAAGGTGCGGGGCTGAAACGGCGCAGCGCGCGGTAGCCCTCCCACGGGTCGACGGGGCCGTCCGCCACGGCCAGGTTCGTCAGGCAGATCTCGTAGGTCTCCCCGGCGGCGATCTCCTCCTGGCAGGCGTCGATCAGGCGCAGGTAGCTGTCGCGCTCGTGGCGCAGCCGGATCCCGGCGGGGGTCGGCGCCGGCAGGGTCGGTTCTCCGGCGAGTACGCCCGCGAGCGACTCCAGCTCCGCCGTGGTGGCGGTCAGCCAGGCGCGGGCGGCGTCTTCGTCGTCGTCTTCCGCCAGGGCCAGCAGGTACGTGAGGCCGGTGAGGTGGTCCAGGACCACGGCGCGGTCGGCGAACACCATGGCGGCGTCGGGGTCCTCCGCCTGGTGCACCGGTTCGCCGCCGCACTCCGCCTTCAGTTCGTACCCGAGGTAGCCGACCCAGCCCAGGGTGAAGTCGAAGGGCAGCGGGGGGAGTTCGGTGCGCATGTCGCGCAGGTCGCGGTCGAGCCAGTCGAGGAAGCCGCCCGAGACGATCTCCAGTCCCCCGGCCGATTCGACCGTGACCGTACGGCTCCACACGTCGGCCTTGGCCACGCGCGCGAGCGGCCCGTCGGCCGCGCCCATCACGGAGAACCGGCCGGCCTGCGCGTCGGACCGGCTACTGTCCAGCCAGAAGGCGTTCTCGGCGGTGCCGAAGAGCCGTTGGTGGACGACCTCGTCGTCCCAGCGGGTCGGCAACCGCTCGGCCAGCACGCGCAGCCGACGCGGTTTTGGCGCGGCGGGGGCGACGGGGCCTTCGGGTCCGTCCGCGAGTCCCGGCCCGGCGGGGGCTCCGGGGGCGGCTTCGCCGCGCCGCCGGGCGGCTCCGGCGCTCTGGCGCGGCGCGGGGCGCCGCCCTGCTCCGCGCACGGCCTGCCACTCATCGGTCAACTCGCGGAAATTCACCAGCAGTTCGTGCCCGTACTGGGTGAGTATCGACTCGGGATGGAACTGCACTCCCCACTGCGGGCGGCTCCGGTGCCGGTGCCCCATCAGGATGCCGTCCTCGGTCCACGCCACCGCCTCCATGTCGTGCGGCAGGTCCGTCACGACGAGCGAGTGGTAGCGCACCACGTCGAAGGACTCGGGCAGCCCGCGGAACAGGCCGGTGCCCGTGTGCCGCACCGTCGAGGTGCGGCCGTGTCTGGGCTCGGCAGCCCGGGAGACGGTGCCGCCGTGGGCCAGCGCCAGCCCCTGGTGACCGAGGCAGATGCCGAGGGTCGGGAGGTCTGCGCGCTCGGTGATCTCCCGGCAGATGCCGAAGTCGGCCGGGCGGCCGGGGTGTCCGGGGCCGGGCGACAGGACGACGTTGTCGAACTCGGCGAGCATCGCCGGGTCCCACCGGGGATCGTCGTTCCGCATCACCACGGGCTCGGTTCCGTTGACCCGGGCCAGGTAGTGGTGCAGGTTGAAGGTGAAGGAGTCGTAGTTGTCTATCAGCAGAGTCCGCACGGCTGTTCTCTCTCCCCATCGGGATGGCGATCGGCTCGGTGGGCCTCGATGGTGAGGCGCGTCAGGCTCAGGGGGCCGCGGCGGCGAGGGGCGGCCGGCTCGGTGCGCCGCGGCGCCCCGTCGCGGCGGCGGTGATCTCCAGCAGCGCGTACTCGACGCTCTCCGCGCCCTCCCGCACCGTCCGGCTGCGCAGCTCCCGCAGCCTGTGGCCGCACTCCGCGGCCATCGCTTCCAGCGTCGCGAGGTCGCCGCGCTCACTGAAGTGCAGCAGGGCCCGTCCACCGGGCGTCACGTAGGACAGGCACTCGGCGAGGTACCGCCGGTGAGCCCCGTAGCCGGGGTCGACGTAGGCGCGCTCGTGCACCGAGGCGTAGCGGTATTCCGGCGGGGCCAGGACGAAGTTCGAATGCCAGTAGACGGTGTCGTGGCGGTCGCCCGGCGCGACCGCCTGGAACAGGTCGCTGTGCACGGCGCGCACCCGGTCCGCCACGCCGTGGCGTACCGCGTTCAAGGCGGTGTTCCGTACCGCCTGCTCGCTGATGTCGAGGGCGGTGACCCGGTCACAGCCCGCCAGCGCGGCGGACACGGCGATCACGCCGGTGCCGGAGCCCACCTCCAGGAACGAGCCCCGCCACGGCGCCGGGGCCGGTCCGGCCAGGCCGAGCAGTTCCATGGCCACGCTGGTCGAAGCGGAGAAGGGCGGGGCGAACACGCCGTCCAGGAGGTGCCATTCGACGCCCGCCAGGGCGAAGGTCCGCGGCCTCTCCTCATGGTGCAAGGAGGCCCTGCTCCGCTCCAGAGAGCGCTCGTAGTTCTTGGTCGCCGACATCCCGCCCCTTGTCCCCCGTGCACGCCGCACGTGCAACGCCGCGCTGGAGGAAGCCCGTTGCCGCCCCCGCCAATGATCGTCGCCGAGTCCGCGGACCGGCAGAAGGTGGCGCCGCAACACCGAGTCGCCGTCAGGTGATGTTGCAGCCACACGTCGCACTGTGAACTCCGGGTACGCCGCTTGACCTGCCCCTGAGGTGCACATAGGTTCAAACCGCCCGGTTGGTCGGAGGTCTTGGGGGGAGGAGCGAGAGTGAAGGGCGAGGAGCCCATCAGTGTCCCGGCGCTTGCCGTTCTGGAACTGTTGGCACAGGATTCCCCCCCGTCCCGGTTCCACGAAATGCTCCAGAGCGCTCAGCAGCAGCCCCTCTCGCCGGACCAGATGTCCGAGCTCCAGCGGGCTACGCACCTGGCGCTGGACGTCCAGGCCTCGGTGAGCCAGCGCCGCCGCCGGGAGACCTTCATGACCGGACTCGTGAGCACCGCCCACGACATGACGGTCCCCTCCAGTCCCGGCACCCTTCTGAAGGTCGTCACCAGCCGGGCCCGCAGGCTGCTGGGCTTCGACATGGCCTACGTCAGCCTGCTCGACGCCGACGACAACTCCTACGTCCACAGCTCGGACGGCGACACGACGGCGCTCAACGTGGGCCTCGTGGTGCGCAAGCAGCGTGGCCTGAGCGACCTGGTCCACACGTCGGGCGCACCGTTCTGGAGCACGGACTACCTCAACGACGACCGCATCCCGCACTGGCCCGAGGTCGACGACGTCGTTCGCGCGGAAGGACTCTCCGCGATCATGGCGGTGCCCATCCTCCGCGAGGGCAAGATCATCGGCGTGCTCTACGGGGCGAACCGGGTGGTGCGGCACTTCACACCGGACGAGATCAGCGTGATGCGCTCGCTCGCGGACTTCGCCTCGGTCGCCTTGGAGAAGGCCGAGCTCCTCGACCGCACCCGGGCGCAGATCGCCGCGCTGGAATCCCTCAGCGCGCAGTCCCGCGTCACCGTGGCGCGCCTGACCGACCTGGGGGACGCCCAGTCCAGGCTCACCTCGATGGTCCTCGACGGAAGCGATCTCCAGCAGCTCACGAGTGCGGCGGCCCGGACACTGGACGCCGGGCTGGTGGTGAGCGACGCCTACGGGCAGATCCTCGCCTCGGCGGGCGACGCGGACGGGCTGAGCGAGGCGGTGACGGACCGGGCCGTGCTGGAAGCGCACGCCGCGGGTGGCCCCATCCTCCTCTCCCCCGGCCGCTGGGCGTCGCCGGTCAGCGCCGGAGCGGAGAACCTGGGCATCGTCGTACTGCGCTCGGCCACCGAGCTCGACGCCGAAGCCCAGCGGTTCCTCCGCTTCGCCGGGCAGGCGGTGGCCATGCTGCTGGTGATCCAGCGCAGCACGGCGGTCGCGGCCGGGCCGGTCCGCGACGAGTTCTTCGACGAACTCCTCGCCGTGCCGCTGCGGGTGCCACATCGGCTTGCCACGCACGCCCAGCGGCTCCAGGTGAACCTGGAGGAGCCGTACGTCATCGTGGTGGTCCGGCCCGAGGGCGGTGAGCACGGCAAGGCCGTCGTGTGGGCGTCGTCGTACAGCCACCGGTGCCGGGGGCTCAAAACGGTGCGGGACGGTCGGATCGTGCTGCTGCTGCCGGGCTCCGACGCCTCGGCCGCTGCGCGCGCCGTGTCCGACGAGCTGTCGTCCTCCCTGGCGCAGCGCCCCACAGTCGGCGCCGCCGGACCCGCCACCGGGCTCTCCGCGGTGTCCAGGCTGCACCTCGAGGCGCAGCGCTCTCTCGACGCCCTGACCGTCCTGGGCGAAGCGGGCACCGCCGCGTCCATGGCCGACCTCGGCTTCCTCGGACTGCTGCTCTCCGACGACCGGGACGTGGACGGATTCGTCGCCTCGGCCATCGGCCCCCTGCTGGAGGACGGATCCGAGCGCGGGGCCGACCTCATCGGCACCGTGGAGGCGTACTTCGCCGCAGGTCAGAGCCCCACCCACGCGGCCGAGGCCCTGTACATCCATGCCAACACGGTGGCCCGTCGGCTCGACCGGGTCACGGGCCTGCTCGGTTCCGGCTGGCAGAAGGGCGAGCGCGCGGTGGAGGTGCAGCTCGCGCTGCGTCTCCTGCGGGCGCGGGAAGTCCTGCGGCAGCAGCGGGAGACGACCCTCGGCACACGGACCCGGGCCGCGTCTTCGGAGTGACGGAGCCCCGGCCGCGGGCGCGCCGTAGGGTTCCGGGTCGACAACCGGTCGAAGTGACGTGATATCACCGAATACTTGACGAAGTCCTGACCGCTCTCTTCTGGTCTTCCACACCTTGGGCAAAGGTCAGGATGAACGCGTACGGGGCACTTCGAACCCCTCACGTCCCGTCCAAAGGAGCACTGAGCGAACGGTGACCGCGCCGCAGCAACCTACCGAGCCGCCCGTCGCGCGGACCTCCTCCTTCCGCGTCCCCGCCCCCCGCGGGGGAACTCGATGACGGCGGTACGGCTGGCGCAGCTGAACGAGGGCGGCGTCTCCTTCTGGCTCGACGGAATCAGCCGTTTCCTGCTGGGCAGCGACGCCCTCGCCGCTCTGGTTCGCGACTGGCGGGTGTCGGGCGCCACGACGGACCTGGAGTTGCTCCACCACGCGGTGGCCACGGGCTCCTTCTACACGCAGCAGCTGCGCGACCTGGCCGATCACGAGTCCGACGCGGGCCGGGCCCTGTCGGAGCTGGTGGTGCGTGACATCCAGGGTGCCTGCGACGTGCTGCTGCCGACCCATCTGGTGCGCCACCGCACCGCCGGGCTGGTGTCGGTCGACATGGACCCTCGGCTCGCCCATGGCCGCGAGGAGACCCTGGACTCGGCCCGCAGGCTGTGGCGCGAGGTCGACCGGCCCAATGTGCTGGTGAAGATCCCGGCCACCGACACGGGCCTGTGGGCGATCACCGCGTGTCTGGCCGAGGGCATCGGCGTGCACGCGACCTCGATCTTCTCGGCCGAGCGCTACCAGCAGGTCACCGACGCGCATCTCGCCGGCCTGACGCTGGCCTCGGAAGCGGGCCACCCGCTGTCCCGCATCCACTCCGTGGCGTCGTTCCACGTCAGCCCGGTCGACGGCGCGGTGGACCCGCTGCTCGACGCCCTCGGTACGGAGCGCGCCCTGGCCCTGCGCGGCCGCACGGCCCTGGCCATCGCCCGCGTCGTCCTCGCGCGGCACCGGGAGACGTACGCGGGCGAGAGCTGGCAGCCGCACACGGAGCAAGGGGCCAGGCGTCAGCAACTCGTGTGGGCCGCGACGGCGGTGAGCGACTCCGGCTACCGGGACACGCACTACGCGGACGGCCTGTTCGCCCCGGACACGGTCAGCGCCGTTTCGGAACAGCTGCTCTGGGCGATCGCCGACCACGGCCGCGTACAGCAGGACGAGCAGACCGGGCCGGCATGCGGCCAACAGCTCGACGCCCTCGCGGAGTTGGGCATCCTGCTGCCCGACATTCTGAGCGGGCTCGAAGAGGATCTCCACGAACGGTCGATCGCGTCGTGGCAGCGCCTCCTGGACGTAGTCGCCACCTCTCTGAAGCAGCCCCGTCCCGTACGGCCCTGACGACGCCGGCACGTGCCCGGGGCGGCGATCCGGCCCGCGGGCCTGCCGATGACGCCCCATCAGCGACCAGTTGACGGTGCCTCAGGTCGATGCGAGAGATGGTCCACTCCCCGCATGAACTCCTGGTGAACGGATCGATGCCGAGAGGAGTGGCGGACGGCGGGTGCAGGGCCGAAAGGCGACGTCAACCCGCTTTTGAGACAGCCTGGTTGGGCGCGCGCGGCGCCATACCGGGCGTCCGGGACGGCGCAGATCCGGTGATAGCATCCCGACATCTGTGATCTTGCTTCCATTTGACGCAGGTGCCGATGCGCGATCGGCGGCACGCTCTCCGCGAAACCGCAGGTGACCCGTGCCGATCAGCTGTGTTGTGGTTCCTCGCGAGGTGTATCTGCAGCCGTCCGCATGCCATGCGCCGGGAAAGGTTTCCATGAATCGAGACGCACTTGTGTGGTGCTTGGTTGCGGTGGCGGCGATAGCCGTTGCCGCGGTCGTGGCACTCGTCGCCCGCAACAGAGCACTGGGGGCGAAGAAGCAGCACACCGAGGCCGAACTGAGGCACCAGCTGCTCACCGCGGACAGCTACTTGCACTCGTCGCGCGCCGAGTTGCAGAGGTTCCGCAGCGAGCAGGACGCCACGCTCCGCGAAGCCAAGGAAGCGGCGGAGGAGAACACCAAGGCCGTCCTCAAGGGTGCCGCCAGCTTCCTGCAGAGCCTCGCGGCCGAGCAGACGACGCTTCTGGACGGCATCCAGCGCAAGTACGGCGGACACGCCGTCCTCAGCGACCTGTTGGACGTCAACCACGCCAACGCCCAGATGGCGCGCAAGGCCCAGGGCATCGCGGTCATGTGCGGTGCGCCGCTCGGCCGCCGCAACAAGCCCGCCAGCGTCTACGACGTGGTGCGCAGTGCCCAGGGCCAGATCCGCAACTTCCACCGCGTCGCCATCATGCAGCAGACCGGTCTCGCCCTGAAGGCGTCCGCGGTCGCGCCCGTCGCCCTGGCCGTGGCGGAGCTGCTTGACAATGCCGCCAGCTTCTCGCAGCACGACGCGCCGATCGAGGTGACGTTCCAGCGCGTCCAGAACAACCTGTGCATCATCATCGACGACGCCGGTGTCAGCATGAGCGACGAAGACCGGCAGCGGGCGACCGCACTGCTCTCCGGAGACGTCGCCCCCCGTCTGTCGCAGCTCGGGACCCAGCCGAAGTTCGGCTTCCCGGTCGTCGGCCTGATCGCGCGTCAGCACGGTTTCAGGGTGGACGTCACCGGAGTCTCCCGGTACGGCGGCGTCAGGGCCGTCGTCCTCTTGCCCGAGGAGCTGTGGACCATGGAGGAGATAGCGCCCGCCCCGGAGGCTCCGGTCAGCGACATCCGGCGCGCCACCGAGAGCCGGCCCCAGAGCCCGACGTCGCGCACGATGCACGGCCTGCCCAAGCGCGGCGCACGCCAGGCACCCATCGCGAGCGTCCCCGACCCCGGCACCACCTCGCCCGTGCCGCGGACACCGGGGGAGGCCGGCCGCGCTTCCGGGCGCAGTCTGGGGGCCTTCCAGCGCGGCACGCTCTCCGGCCGCGACCTTGACGCCACCTCGTTCGAAGGGCCCGAAGACGCATGACCGCAGACCTGTCGTGGATGCTCGAGGACATCGTGCACAACGTGCCCCGAGCACGGCACGCCGTCCTGCTGTCCGCGGACGGCCTTCCCCGCGGCGCGACGCAAGGCCTGGCCGAGAAGGATGTGCGCACCATCTCCGCCGCCATGGCCGGGATGCAGTCGCTCAGCCGGGCGACGGCCCACTTCGCCGGACCGGAGGAGGACCGGCAGTGGAACCAGACCATCATCGAGTTCTCGCACGGCTGGAGCTTCCTGATCGGGGCGGGGCAGGGCTCCTACCTCGCCGCCGCGGCCGCGCCCGATGTGGACATGCAGCAGATCTCCTTCCGCATGCACCGCCTCGTCGCCCGGCTGGGCAAGAACCTCACCTCGCCGCCGAGGGTGAGCGCCGAGGACGCCGGAGGTGCGCGGGGAAGCGCCCCCCGGCAGAGCTCCGGTGACGCGGGATTCGTCATCGGCGAGCTCGACCAGGTGATGTCCGAGGTCAAGGGTGCCCGCCACGCGGTGCTGCTGGGATCGGACGGCCTTCCCCGCGGGGCGACCAACGGGATGAGCCGCGACCTCGCGGACACGATCTCCGCGGCCATGACGGGCATCCACGCCTACAGCCGGGTCACCTCCCAGTTCGCCGGGGTCCACGAGGATCCGCAATGGCGTCAGACGGTCATCGAGTTCCAGCACGGCTGGATCTTCCTGCTGGCGGCCGGCCCCGATGCCTTCCTGGCCGCTGCCGCCGAACACGCCTGTGACATTGAGGAGTTCACCACGCGCCTGCACGAGGTGGTTCCCCGGCTGGCCGCGGCGACGACACCGGGGAAGGGGACAGGCCATGCCTGACGGGCCCGAACACGATGAAGGGCTGGAGCTGACGTCTCCGTTAGTCCCGCTCTTCGTGATCACGAACGGACGAGCGCTGCCCCCGGACCACGAGTACGAGCACACGACGCTCGTGACGGCCGCGGCGGCGGAAAACGGTCAGGTCGCGGCGCGCACGCTGTCCCCGGAAGCGTGGCAGGTCATGGACCTGGTCGCGAACGGCTTCCTGTCCGTGGCCGAGGTGGCGGGGCACACGCACCTGCCCCTGGGCATCGTCCGCATCCTGCTGGCGCAGCTCGAGGAGGAACGTCTCATCCTGGCGAGGAGCCCGATTCCGCACGCCGAACGTGTCGACAGGGAACTGGTCAGCGCCGTGCTCGAGGGCCTCAAGAATCGATTCGGAGCGTAAAACGCGTGTACCTGGATCCAGATGTCTCCCACGCGGTGAAGATCCTCATAGTGGGTCACTTCGGGGTCGGCAAGACCACCTGCATCGGCAGTCTCTCCGAGATCGAGCCCCTACGGACCGAGGAAGAGATCACCGAGGCCAGCGTGGGCTTCGATGACCTGTCGGGCACACCCGACAAGAAGACCACCACCGTCGCCATGGACTTCGGCCGGCTCACCCTGAGCGACACCCTGGTGCTCTACCTCTTCGGAACGCCCGGCCAGGAGCGCTTCAAGGAGATGTGGGAGGAGCTCTCCCGGGGCGCCCTGGGCGCGCTGGTCCTGGTCGACCCGGAGCGAGTGCACGAGTCGTTCCCCGTCCTGGACCTCGTCGAACGTTTCGGCCTGACGTACGCCATCGCCGTGAACCACTTCGAGGGCACCACGCACTACCCGCTCGACGAGGTGCGCGAAGCCCTGAACCTCACCGCCGACACCCCTGTCGTGGAGTGCGACGTACGGGACGAGAACTCCTCGGCGCAGGCCCTCATCACCCTCGTGAACCACCTCATGTCCCGACTCGGCTAGGAGCGCAGGAATGCAACAGCCACGTGACCCGCAGGAGATACCCCCCGGCTGCCCCGCGCACGGGAACGTCCAGATGTACGGCCCCGCCTTCGGCGCCGACCCCGACAGCCACTACGCACAGCTGCGTCACTTCGGTCCCAGTGCCCCCGTGGACATCGCGCCCGACGTCCAGGCCGAGCTCGTCACCAGCTACGACGCCGCTCTGTACGTCCTGCAGAACCCCGCCTCCTTCGTGCGCGACTCCCGCCGCTGGAACGCCCTGAACGAAGGGCGCGTCCCGGCCGGCAGCCCGGCACTGCCCATGATGGGTTACCGCCCCAACGCGCTCTTCAGCGACGGCGCGGCACATGCCCGGCTGCGCCGGGCCGTCACCGACAGTCTCGCCACGGTCAACGAGCACCAGCTCATCAGGCAGACGCAGCAGTCCGCCAACTACCTGATCAGCCAGTTCAGTACCGACATCCGCGGCCAGGCGGAGCTGATGGCGGAGTACGCCCAGCCGCTGCCCCTGCTGGTCTTCAGCGACCTGTTCGGCTGCCCGCCCGAGATCGGCGACCGCGTGATCGCCGGCATCAGTGGCATCTTCGAGGGAACACCGGGGGCCGACGAGGTGCTCGGAGGGGCGCTCACCGAGCTGATCGCCCTCAAGCGGCGGCGCCCCACGGCGGATCTCACGACGCGTCTGATGGAGCACCCGGCCCAGTTGACCGACGAGGAGGTGCTGCACCAGCTGGTCACCCTGCTCTCCGGCGGCACCGCGCCGCTGGCCGCGGCCATCGGCACCAGTAGCGCCCTGTACCTCGGAGAGGACTGGCAGGCCGGCCTCCCCGTCGAGGACGCGGTCTCCCAGACCCTCTGGAACTACGCGCCGATCGCCAACTACGCCGCCCACTACCCGACGCACGACGTCGAGCTCGGCGGCAGGGTGGTCCGGGCCAACGACCCGGTCCTCATCTCGTTCGCCGCGGCCAACACCGATCCGAAGCTGACCGAGCACCGCGAACAGCTGAGCGCCAAGGCACACTTGGCGTTCGGAGCGGGCCCGCACGCCTGCCCCGCCAAGGACCCGGCCTTCATGATCGCCGTGACTGCCGTCGAGGCATTGCTCAACCAGCTCCTCGACGTCGAGCTGCGTGTCCCGTTCAAGGCGCTCACCTGGGCGCCGAGCCCGTGGAGCCGCTCGCTGGTCACCCTCCCGATCCGCTTCACCCCCAGGAGCGTTCCCCAGGCGGCCGGGCCGGCCGGATCGAACGCGGGCCAGCCGCCCCAGCAGCAGACAGCCCCCTCCTCGCCTTCCAACGCCGGACCCTCGCGTACGCACGCCGGCGCCGCGCCGCAGTCCAAGGGCGGCCTGTTCAGCCGTTTCCTGGCGTGGACCAGGGGCGAGTGAGGCACGTGTGATTCTCCTAACCTTCTGAGTACCCAGTGGTAGTGGATGCTTTAACGATCATGTGGGTATGCATGGCGGCTCGTTCTCAGAAAGGAGCCGCCATCATGGGGGTTGCCACAACTCCGTCGTACGACCGCCGGGCGTCCGCCTCCCTCTTCTCCCGTCTGCGGACGGCCGGAGGGCAGGCCGACCCCTTCCCGATATACGCCGAACTCCTGTCGCGGGGCGAGGTGGTGCCCGCCCCTTGGGGCGGCTACGCCGTGACGGGCTTCGCCGCCTGCGACCAGGTTCTGCGCAGCCGTCAATGGCTGGAGCCCGACAGACAATGGCGGGAGCGCCAGGGGCCCGGGACGCGCTGGAACGCGCCTTCCTCGCGGGAGATGAGCAACACGCTCGCCGCGCTCAACCCCCCGGACCACACCAAGGTGAGACGGGCGGCGGGCACGTTCGACCGAGCCACCGTGGAGCGCATCGGCCGCGATGTGGAGCGGACCGCGGATCGGCTCCTCGACGCCTTCACGGAGCGAATACGCACCGGCGAGGCGGATTTCTCGGAGCTCGTCTGCGAGGAGCTGCCGGTAGCCACCATAGGTGACTGGCTCGGGCTGCCGCAGGCCGACTGGCCCAGGCTCCGGGAGTTGACACACGATCAAGTGTTCACCCAGGAACTGCTGCCGTCGGCCAGCCAACTGGCCTTGTCCGACGCGGCGACGGCCGAACTCCGCACGTACTTCATGGACCTGGTGCGTGATCGGCGCTCCCGCCCCGGCGATGACCCCATCACCCGGTGGATCCAGACGTGGGACGCGATCGAGCCCGACCGGGACAAAGCCGACGAGGCGGTCTACTTCCTGGTGTTGTTCGTCCTGCTGGCCGCCTTGGAAACCACCGCGACCCTCCTCTCGACGATGACACTCCGGCTCGTCGAAAGCCCGGAACGCTGGGACGTGATCGCCGACAACCCCGGCCTCGTACCCGGGTTCGTGGAGGAAACGCTCCGCTACGATCCGCCCACCCACGTGATCAGCCGGATCGCATCGCAGGACTCCGTGCTGGGAGGCGTCGAGATCCGCCGCGACGAGATGGTCCACCTCATGGTCGGAGCGGCGCACCGAGACCCGGCCAGACACCGCGACGCGGACCGGTTCGACCCCGAACGCACGCCCGACCACCTCGCGTTCAGCGGCGGCATCCACTACTGTCTCGGCGCGCCGCTGGCCCGCCTCGAAGCCCAGACCCTTCTGCGGCAACTGATCCGCCGCCTTCCCCGCCTCACCCTCGTACGCCCCCCGTCGATGGCGCCCCGTGTGGCGTTCCGGCGACTGCTGAACCTGGACGTAGCCCTCGCATGACCGAATCGATCCCCACCCCCGCGCACGTGCGGACCGCTCCCAAGGCGATACGTACCGAGCAGGACGGCCCCGTACTGCATGTGCGCCTCAACCCCTGGGGCCAGGAGGACACGTTGGGCGCAGCGGTCCTCGACGACCTCACCACCCTGCTCGACGACCTCCACGAAAGACCCGACGTCCGGATCCTGACGCTGTCGTCACTGGGTACGGACTTCTGCCTGGGCGCCGACCGCAGCGAGTACCAGGAGGCACTGGCCGCCGATCCGTCCGGAGTGGGCCTGCGGCGCATCGCCGACAAGGCGCACCGCCTGTGCCAGGCCCTGGAGAACACCCACGCGGTCACCATCGCCCGGTTGCACGGGCGGGTCATCGGCGCGGGTCTCGCCCTCGCCTCCTTCTGCGATCTGCGCGTCGGCGCCGAAACCAGTCGCTTTCGCATGCCGGAGGTCGGCATAGGGCTGCCGCCGGCGTGGGGCGGGGCGATGGGACGCTTGGTCTCCGAGGCCGGCACCTCCAGGATTCGCGAGCTCATGCTCACCTGCGACGTCTTCGACGCCGACACGGCGCATCGCATCGGCCTGCTCCACCGGACCGCCCCGCTGGACCAGTTGGACAAGGTGATCGATTCCTGGACCAGGCCCCTCGTCCGACGCTCGCCCGAAGCCCTCGTCCTGACCAAACGGATGCTGGCCGGCTACGCACGGGCGGACAGGACGGCAGACGTCTCCCTGCTCGACTCCCACCTCCTGGCGGCCGCTCTCCAGCGGCACGCGAGGGGCTGATCCTCCAGGCCGATGCGGGCGTCCGGCCCGTCAGGGGCACCCCCATCCGTCACTCTGTGCTATCGCCGATGGACCGTGAGGCGGGCGGTTTGGCGGGTGGGGGGAATCTCAATACGATCCGGCGATGATCACTAGAAGATGGGTGGCGGCCGGCGCGTGCGGCTTGCTCGTCACCCTGGCTGCCGGGTTGTTCCCGGCAGGTGCCGCCGCCGGTGAACCGGTGGCGAAGGAAGCTCCCAAGGTCGAGTTGGTACTGGATGTCAGCGGCTCGATGCGCGCCCAGGACATCGACGGGCAATCCCGGATGTCCGCCGCGAAACAGGCGTTCAACGAGGTGCTGGACGCCGTGCCCGCCGACGTCATGCTCGGCATACGGACCCTCGGCGCCAACTACCCCGGCGACGACAAGAACCAGGGCTGCAAGGACACCAAACCGCTCTATCCGGTCGGGCCGTTGAACCGGACCGAGGCCAAGACCGCGGTGGCGACGCTCGCCCCCACCGGGTGGACTCCCATCGGGCCGGCCCTGCTCGGGGCCGCCGACGACCTCAAGGGCGGCGACGCCACCCGGCGGATCGTGCTCATCACCGACGGCGAGGACACCTGCGCCCCGCTCGACCCCTGCGAAGTGGCGCGGGACATCGCCGCCAAGGGGATCCACCTGGTCATCGACACCCTCGGGCTGGTGCCCGACGCGAAGACCCGCAACCAGCTGATCTGCATCGCCGAGGCCACCGGCGGTACGTACACCTCGGTGCAGCACACCGCCGAACTGTCCGGCAGGGTGAAGCAGTTGGTGGGCCGTGCGGCCACTCCGGTGGTCAATCCGGTGGTCACCGAAGGCGGCAAGCAGTGCCAGGGAGCACCGGAGTTGAAGCCGGGCCTCTACACCGACCGCGAGAGTTTCGGCGAGCACCGCTGGTACCGGGTGGCCGTCAAGCCCGGCCAGGAGCTGCGCGCCTCGGTGAGCATCGGGGCCGACCGGGCCGTCAACAACGACTACGGGGTCCTGCTGCGCGCCACGACCCAGAGCGGGCGGGAGATCGTACGCGGCCAGGAGGCCGGTGACGGTCGCACCGACCTGATCTCCTCGGGGCTGCGCTACCCCAAGGCGGACGACGGGGACGAGGAGCAGCCGGCGGAGACCGTGTGTCTCCAGGTCAGCAACTCCTTCTCGGCGCCCGCGTCGGTCAAGACGACCCCCGGCATGCCGATCGAGCTGACCGTCGACGTGGTGGACGGGCCGGACGGGGCGAGCGACGTGGCCGCCTTCGGTCTGGGGCGCGGCTGGTGGCTGCTCGGTCTGCTCGTGCTCACCGGCTTCCTCGCCGGTCTGGTGTGGGGCTGGATCTCGCGCTGGCGCATCGCGGTCTGGAGGACCAACTGATGGGTGTTGTGGCAATGAGACGTGGGCGTGAGCGCGGGTGGCGCCTGACGGGCGCCGGGCTGCTGGTGGGCGGTGCGCTGCTCGGGGTGGCGGCCTCGCCCTCGCCGAGCCCGAGCGGCGGCCCTGCGGCGCCGACCGAGGCCGGCACGGCCTTCCGTACCGCCACACCGGTCCGGCTGGGCCAGGAGGCCACCGCCGACGCTTCCACGGGTGACTACCTCTACTGGGTGCTCCCCCTGGACACCGGGCAGCGCGCCACGGTCGAGGCCTCGGTCACCCTGCCCGCCGCGGCCGGCCGGCACGCCTCCTCCACATGGCAGCTCGACGTCTACGACGGCCTGCGCCGCCGCCAGCCCTGCACGTACGGCAAGCAGACCGGTACGGCCGCCAAGGACGCCGCCACGGTCGATCTGTCCTGCACGCTGCGCCCGGTCCGCTCCGGCGGCGACCAGTGGGGCAACGACCCGCTGCCGGGGGCGTATTACGTCCGGCTCACGGTCACCGAGCTCGCGCCGGAGGACCTCGGTCAGCCGGTACGGGCACGGCTGCGGGCCGGGGCGAAGGAGGCCGGCGGCGCGTACGCGGTCGGCGACACCCTCGCCACGCCGCTCGTGCCCGGTTCCGGCACGGCGTCCGGCATCGAGCCGGCCGACGGCTGGTCCGGCGGCTGGTGGTCCGACCGCTGGCTGTGGACGGCGGCCGGCGGGGTGCTCGCCGCCATCGCGGGCATCGGCGGCCACCGCCTGACCCGGGGCGCGGGCCGCCCCCGACGGGTACCGCCCACCGCCTGACCCCGGCGCGCCCGGGTGCACGGTTCCCGGATGCCGGGTGCGGGACACCCGGGTACGCGGGGACGGCGCGTCCACCAGAGCCCCGTAGGGCTCACCCGGCGGCGTTCGCGGGCGGGGTCCTGAAGGTGACGGATCCCGTCTGCGAGGCCAGCAGCGCCCGCCACGCCTCGGGAAGGCGGGCGGGGTCGGCGAAGGACACGTCCGTGAACTCCGCGAACTCGGCGAAGTCGACGCGGTCGAAGGTCGCCCCGTCCGCGAAGACGGTGGCCGTGAACACGGCCGGCGAGTCGAAGGTGGCGTCGTCGAAGGAGGCGCGGTCCTCGAAGCGGGCCCCGTCGAAGAGCATGGCGTCCCCCCACACGGTGGACGCGAAGGAGGCGGGCCCGAGGAAGGCGGTGCGGCTCCACGTGCTGCGGCCGTGGAAGACGGTGCTCGCGAAGTTCGCCGTCCCCCGGACCCGCATCCGGCTCATGAGCGTCCGCTGCCACAGCTCGGCCCAGGCCATGTCGAGGTCACGGGCGAACAGGGTGTCCGTGAACCCCGCGGTGCCGCCGAAGTCGACCCTGCTGAAGCACACTCCGCGGTCGAAGGTGCTCCCGTCGAAGGCGCAGCCGTGCCGGAACACGGTCCGGCCGAAGGAGGCCGTGCCTTTGAAGCGGGAGGTCTGGAAACTCGCCGGCGTGTCGAAGACGGCCCGGTCGAAGGAGACGCGGCCTTCGAACTCCGCCCCCACCGTGGCCCATTCGTCGGTGAAGCGGGCGCGGTCGAACACCGCGGCCCCGGTCCGGACGTGCCCTGTCAGCGGGTCGCGCAGTTTGCCCAGCACGCGGGCCAGCAGCCGGTTCGCGAAGGTGGTGCCGCGCAGGTCCACATCGGATCCCGGGCTCAAATTCCTGATGTAGTCGCTCCGTTCGGAGGCGGTCACGTGCGCCAGGCAGCCGCGGCGGCCCGGCAGCCGGATCCCGATGCATCCGGCCGGGTCGGCCGCGGTGGCCCCGTCCCCGCACTGCGCCCAGTCGACGGCCGGCTCGTCGTTCCTCAACTCGGCGTCCACCAGCGCCCGCGCCACCTCGACGGGCCCGTCGAGGCAGATCCAGCCCGACGGCCCGGACGCCGACCCCGACGCCGGCTCGGACCCCGACCCCGGCTCGGACCTCGACCCTGGACCCGACCCCGACCCCGACCCCGACCCCGGACCCCGGCCCGACCCCTCCCCCGCCCCCTCGTCCCGCACGGCCTCCGGCTCCAGCTGCTCGACGGCAAGGTGTCCCAGGCCGCCGATTCCGCGCAGCGACTCGCCCTGCACCAGGACGATGGTCCCCGGCGCGTCCGACCGCCCGAGCCGCTCGGCGACCCCCCGGTGACGGACCAGCCGTCGGGCCTCGTCCACCGCCGGCCCGCGCACCGGGGGGTCCCCGGCGGCGAACTCCCCCCGGGCCAGGACCACGGCCAGGCTGGGGTCCCCTGCGCCGGAGCCGCCGCGCAACCGTGCGAGGACGCCGGGGAGTTCGGCGAGCAGCCGCCCGGCCTTCCCCAGCGCGCCCGGCGCCGGCACCGTGACGAGCAGGACCGTGCCGTCGTCCGTGGAGGTCACCCCCCCGGGCACGCCCGCGTCCCTCCTCGCCGCCGCGACCAGCCCGGCGAGTCCGGCCGGCGGCGACCAGCCGCTCGGCCCCGCCGCGACGTCGGCCCGCAGCGCCAGACAGATTCCGGAGTCCTCGGTCAGCGACCGCACGTGGGCCGTCATCACCTCGCGGAATCCGGGCTGTTCGATCAGCGCCTGCCCGGACAGGAACACGATCCGGTCCCGCCAGACGGTGTGCACGATGCCCGCCAGCCGTCCTTCGCGGGAGACCGGGGCGCCCACGTAGTGGGTCCAGGCCTCCGGCTCGGCGGAGAGCCGGACGAGCTCGCCGTTGCGCTCGCCCTCGTACGGGAGGACCTCGCCGGTCAGCGCGATCCGCTCGCCCTCGTCGGTCGAGCCGTCCACCCGCAACCGGACGCGCTTCCCGGTCGCTTCGGCCCACTGCGCCGGCAGCCAGGCGCCGGGATCCACCAGGTCCTCATCGGCCAGCAGCAGGAACACCGTGGGCGCGGCCTCGTCCCACCACACGGAACGGCAGGGCACCTCGCGGTATCCGGAGCGGACCCAGCCGATGGCACTGCGCCCGGCTCCGTCCCCGACCGTGAGGACCATCCGGGGCGACAGCAGCACTCCGACCGCCTGCGGTTCCGGCGTCGGCTCGAAGCGGACCCGCACCACGTGGTCGCCGAGTCCGGGGTCCGGGCGCGCGGCCGTCGCGAACGGCAGGGCCCCGTCGGCCACTTCGCGCCGGCCCTCCGTCCCGTCCGCGACCCGGATCGCCGTGAAGTCCCGGCCGGTGCCGCGGTGGCGGGACATGTACTCCCAGACCCGGTGGCGGACCAGCTCCCGTACGGCGGCCACGTCCCCGCGCAGCTGCGATCCGAGCAGGGCTTCCCGTACGCCCGGCAGGAACTGGAACTCCGCTTGGTCCGCGACCTGTTCGGTGCCCCAGGGCGCGAACAGCCCGCCGAGCGCCACCTCCGCGAGGTGGCTGTGCTCGGAGTCCCGCAGCAGGGAGCGGCGTACGAGGGTCATCACGGGCAGCGTGAGCGGTACGGCGGCCAGGTGGGCGGCGAGGCGCTGGGCGGTCGGTGAGGCGTTCGCGCGGAAGCGTTCCACGGCGTCGAGCGGGTCCGGGAAGGGGCCCTGCGGTCCGGGGGTCTCGTACGCCGCCCCGTACGCCGCCCCGTGCGCGGGCTCCGCGTCGAGCCGCAGGCAGGCCAGGCGCCGCCAGCGGCCGTCACCCGACACCACGCGCACCAGCCGGGCCAGGCTTCCCGAGGCGATGCCCACCACCGGGATCACGGCTCCGCCCCAGCGCGCCCGCCGGACCAGCGGGACCCGCTGCCAGGACCGGGTGGCGGCCGCGGGCCGGTCCGCGCGGACGGCGAAGGGGACCGGGCGGACGGCGCCGCGCGACCAGAGCCGCTCGGGCAGGACGTTGAGCACGGCCACGGCGTTGTGCGCCGACCAGCGCCGGAGCACGCCGCGCAGGGGCGCTTCGCGCCAGCCGCCGGCCACCGTGTCGGAGAGGACGAGGATGAGCCGGCGGCCCGCCGGGTCGGCCAGCTCCAGGGGGTTGCGGGGCGGGGCGCCCCGGCCGCGCGTGACCATGGGGGTGCCGCCGGGGCCGGTGCCCGTGAGCTGCCAGGTCCGCACGTCGCGGAAGACCCCGCTGCGGGCCAGGAGCCCGCGGACCTCCTCCACCAGGTCGGTCCAGAGCAGCATGGAGTGGTGCCCGTCGACGACCAGGGCCACGTCCAGCCAGCGGCTCTCGGCCGGACGCAGCACGGGGGTGAGCACCATCCGCTCGATGCTGCGCTCCACGGTGAGCTGTTCGTCCAGTTCCTCCCCCGGGCCGCCGATGTTGCGGCGGCCCACGGGGCGCAGGGAGCGCATCAGGGCGAGCGGGTCGTCGAGGGAGGCGGCGCGCGGCAGGCGCAGGGGCGTACCCCGGCGCCGCGGCGGCGCCGGGTCGGCGCCCGGGGCCTTGCCGTCCGGGTCCCCC
>NZ_JAGGOW010000085.1 GCF_018614135.1 Streptomyces sp. ISL-66 | reverse complement strand
GGCCGGGGCCGGGGCCGGGGCCGGGGCCGGGGCCGGGGCCGGGGCCGGGCGGCGATTGACAGTAGACTGTCAGTATGTCAGCCTGCTGTCGTAGGCTTGAGCGGCAAGAGGCACGACGGCGACATTGGAGGCGAGCACGATGACCGAGACCCAGACCGAGCTCCAGATCCAGATCCAGACGGAGACCCTTACCGAGCCCGAGCCCGAGATCCTGACCGGGACCCGGGGTGGCGTCCGGGCCGAGGCCGGCACCGGGGCGGGGATCGAGGCACCGGCCCTGACCGCACAAGTCGTGGCCGAGCAAGGCCGCGGGACCGGGCAGCACCGGGTGGTCCACGTGGCGGTCTACGACACCTTCGCCGACTGGGAGACGGGCCACACCACCGCGCACCTCGCCCAGCGGGGCTACCAGGTCCGCACGGTCGGCCTCACCGCCGACCGCCCCGTGACCACCATGGGCGGCCTCCGCATCCAGCCCGACCTGGCCCTGACGAACCTGCGCCCCGAGGACTCGGCCCTGCTCATCTTGGCCGGCGCCACCGCGTGGGACACGGGCGACGAGCTGGCGCCCTTCGCGGCGAAGGCCGAGGAGTTCCTGGCCTCCGGCGTCCCGGTCGCCGCGATCTGCGGAGCGACGGCCGGTCTGGCCCGCGCGGGCCTCCTGGACGACCGCGCCCACACCAGCGGTGCCTCCTTCTACCTCGGCGGCCAGCCCGGCTACGCGGGCTCCGCGCACTACGTCGAGGCCGACGCGGTCACGGACGGCGACCTGATCACGGCGGGTCCGACAGAACCGGTGGCGTTCGCCCGCGAGGTCTTCGCCCGCCTCGGGGCGTACAAGCCGGACGTCCTCGACGCGTGGTACCGCCTGTTCCACGACTCGGACGCGAGCGCCTACCCGGTCCTCATGGCGGCATCGGAGCTGGGAGATGCGTAACCACCCGCCGCGACCGACGGCGCCCCCGAACGCAGCCGGGGCAGAGGCCGGAACGACAGCCACGGCCGTCGCCGCGGTGGCGGTGGCGGGGTCGGGGTCAGGGACAGCGGAGGCGAAGCCGGGGTCGGGGTCGGGGTCGGGGTCCGGCTCGGGGTCGGGGACAGCGGAGGCGAAGCCGGGCTCGGGGTCGGGGACGGCGGCAGCGCGGCCTGCCGCGTCGGCTGCGCCAGCCGCCGACGCGGCGGAGCTCAGAGTCCGGCAGGACCTCCTGAGCCGTACCGCCCTCGGAGTGTTCCGCCTCAACGGCCAGTTCCTCTCCGTGTCCGAAGAGCTCGCCCGACCCGCAGGTCTGACCGCGGCCTGGTGGCAGGTGCTCGGCGCCGTGCTCCACGAGCCGCTGTCCGTCGCCGGCATCGCCCGGGCCATGGGCATCACCCGGCAGAGCGTCCAGCGCATCGCCGATCTGCTGGCGGTCAAGGGCCTCGCCGAGTACGTCCCGAACCCGGCCCACCGCCGCGCGAAGCTCCTACGCCCCACGGGGGCCGGCCGTGCCGCCATCGACCTGATCGGCCCGGGCCACGCCATCCTGGCGACCCGCCTCGCGGAGGCCCTGGGCGACGACGGCTTCGCCGAAACGGTCCGCGTCCTGCAACGCCTCTCGGCCGCCCTGGACACGCTGCCGCCCATGCCGGACTCCCCTGACCCCTAAGGGCGCTGCCCCGCCGTCAGCCCTGCCGGGGGCTCGGCGCTGCCGGGGGGCTCTGCGCTGCCTTCACCCATCGGCGTCCGCCCCCACGCCTGCGCGGACTGTTGTCGTTCGTCCCTCGGCGCGTCCCAGGGGCTCACTTCGACGGCTCCGCGTCATCGACTTCGGCATAGCCCACACCCTCGGAGCCACCGCCCCGCCCTCACCCGGACCGGCGAACTCCTCGGCTCGCCCCGCTCCCTCGCTCCCGAGCAGATCCACCGCACGCCCGTGACCCGGCCCGCGACGTCGTCCACCTGGGCAACGTGGCAACCCGAACCGCGTGACCTCGTACGGACTGCCCGTCTACGGATCCTCGTGGACGCGAATCCCTGTCAGCGGGCTCAGCGGGCTCAGCGGGCTGACACTCCGACAGCGACGGCGGTCGACCTACCGGGTCCAACCCTGCCTCCTCCCCTATCAGGGAGTCCCTGTCATACCTGAGAGCTACTTGGAAAGGGCGCTCTCCAGCGTGACGCCGACCAGGGGCTCTCCTTCCTAACTTCGTGATCAGAGAAGAACGCAGCACGGCCCCCCTCTGGTCCGAACGAAGGAAGCGATCCATGATCCGCCGCCTCACCGCACGTCCCGACGGCCACCGCAGTGGCCGTCTGCGCCGCACGCTGCTGGCCGGGCTCGTCGCCGCGGCGGTCGTGTTCCCCGTTTCAGCCGCCGCCTCCCCCCAAGTCCCCGCCCCCGCCCCCGCGGTGCTCGGTGAGGACGCCTCCCTCCCCGCCCGGTACGCCGCCCACCTCGGGAACCTCGCCGAGGCCGCCCTCATGGCCCAGGACGCCGGCCGGACCGGCCGCGCCGAGAAGCTGCGGGTGATGGGAGCCGGCGGCGGCGCGCGCTTCCTCGCCTTCGACGGCCGCGGCAAGGGCCGCGCGATAGAGGTGTTCGGCGACCTGGGGACCGCGGACCGGGTCACGGTCCTGGTCCCCGGGTCGGACACGACCCTGGACACCTACCAGCGGTTCCGTGCCGGGGCCGTCGCCCTTCAGGAGCGGCTCCAGACCGAGCACGGCCGCTCCGCCGTGGTCGCCTGGCTCGGGTACGACACCCCCGGCACGGTCAGCACGACCGTCCTGACTGCCGACCGCGCCGACGAGGCTGCCGCCGAACTCGGGCCCCTCCTCTCGGACATGGAGCGGCTGACCGCCCCCGACGCCCGCCTCTCGCTCCTCTGCCACTCCTACGGATCCGTGGTCTGCGCCCGCACCGGGACGGGCCCCAAGGTCACCGACATGGTGCTGTTCGGCAGCCCGGGTACGGGATACGACTCCGTCGCCGGCCTGGCGACCCGTGCCCGGGTCTGGGCCGGCCGGGGCGCCGACGACTGGATCGACGGCGTCCCGCACATCCGCCTCGGCGGCGTCGGATTCGGAACCGACCCGGTCGACCCGGCCTTCGGAGCCCAGCCCTTCGCGGCCGGCTCCGGCGGGCACAGCGACTACCTCAAGCCGGGCACCGAGTCCCTCGAAAGCCTGGCCTCGATCGTGCTCGACGTCTCGCCGGCGGGGCCGGGGGCACCGCGACCCGGCACCGCGGCGACGGCCACGACCGCCGCCACCACCGCCACTGCCACGGCCACCGCCACCGCCCAGATCGACACCACCGCCACGGAGGCCTCCCGTGCGTTCGCGTAAGCCCACCACCCGTTGGTCCACCCTCGCGGACCGCATCGACGCCGGCACCACCGCCCACCGGGACAGGACCGTGGACGCCCTGCGGGCCTTCGCCATCCTCGGCGTGGTGCTGGGCCACTGGCTGGTCACCGCGCTCACCACCGCCGACGGCGCCCTGAGAACCACCAGTCCACTCGCCCACATGAGCGCACTGGCCCCGGTCTCCTGGGTGTTCCAGACCCTGGCCGTCTTCTTCCTGGTCGGCGGCCACGTCGCGGCACAGGGGTACGAGTCGGCGCGCGGGCGCGGGGTCTCGTACGGCCAGTGGGTCGGTCAGCGGCTGAGCCGGCTGTTCCGGCCGGTCGCCGCCGTCCTCGTCCTGTGGAGCGTCACGGCCGGCGGGATGCTGCTCGGCGGAGTCGGGACCGACACCGTCCATACCCTGCTCAAGCTGGTGCTCTCCCCCTTGTGGTTCCTCCTCGTCTTCGCCGCCCTCACCGCGGCGACCCCGCTCGTGGCCCGGCTCAGCCCCGTGTGGCCGCTGGCCGTGGTGGCCGTCGTCGACATCTGGCGCTTCGCCCTCGGCGGGCCCGAGTGGATCGGCTGGGTCAATGTCGCCGCGGGCTGGCTGGTCCCCTTCACCCTGGGCGCCGCCTGGTCCCGGGGCGCGTTCACCCGGCGCACCCCCGCCGCGCTGCTGCTGGGCGGTGGGATCGCCGCGACGGCCGTGCTGATCGTCTGGGGCGGGTACCCGGCGTCCATGGTCGGCGTCCCCGGGGCCGCGATATCGAACCTGAACCCGCCGACGCTGGCGGCCGTCGCCTTCGGCCTGGCCCAATGCGGGCTGGCGCTCCTGCTCCGGAAGCCGCTGGCCCGGGTGATGAGCCGGCCGCGCGCCTGGGCGAAGGTGGCCCTGGTGAACCTGTCCGCGATGACCGTCTTCCTCTGGCACCAGACGGCGATGATGGCCGTCACCGCCCTCGGGCTGCTGGTATCCACGGACCTGCCCGGACTGCACACGGTGCCCGACTCCCCGGAGTGGATAGCCACCCGACTCCTGTGGCTGCCGGTGTTCGCGGCCGCCCTGACTGTCTGCTGGGCCGCATTCCGCACCTACGAGCAGGGCAGTAGCCGCCCCAAGCCCCGGCCTGCGCACGGAACTTCCGGGGTCCCGGGCACACCCTCCAGGATCGTCGCCTCGTCCGGCCCGGCCATCGGGAAGACGGCCCCGGCCACCGACACCGCCGCAACCCCCGTCGCCCCCACCGCAGTCGGCACAGTCAGCGCAGTCGGTGGCCCGGTGGCAACCGCCAAGGAGCACATCCGTGCCTAGGGTGGACGACGTGAACGAGCAGAGCGAGCCCCCGGCCCCAGCCCCGGAGCCGGCCCCCGTACCGGCCCCGGTGCAGTCCGCAGCCACGGCCGCGTCCCAGGCCCGGACCGGAACCGGAACCGGGGCTGGGGCTGGGGACGGGGTTGGGGCTGGGGTCGGGGCCGGATCCCCCGCGGGCCCGGGCGGACGCCGCCCCGGGGCTTCGGCCGGGAAGTGGAGCGTGGTCCGGGACCTGTTGGACTTGAAGTCCGATCCGCTCCCGAAGCTGTCGCGGCCGCGCTGGCTGGCCTGGCTCCCGCATGTGGTGCTCGCCTACTTGGCGGTGTTCTTCTGCTCCATCACGCTGACACAGCTCCAAGATCACTACGGCGCTTCCGGCACCACCCCGCTGCTGCTGTCGATCCTGGTCGGCTTGTCCATCGTGCTCGCCATGCGCCGGCCGCTCGCCGGGTTCTGGATCGGCCTGATCACCGCGGCCGTGATCGCCTGGTCGATCCACGACCGGGTCGGGCAGGGCCAGAGCTGGCCCTGGCTGCCCGCCGGGATCTTCGCCTTCGCCCCCGTGCTGCTGCTGGTGGCGCTGCGCACGCCACCCCGGGTGACCATCGGCGCTGTCGCCGTCTGCATCGCGTTCAGCGGACTTGCGGAGGCCGTCTTCAAGCCCGAGCACAGCGGTACCAGCGCCCCCGGGGCCGTGCTGCTCTTCGCCTTCACCGGCCTCCTCGGCTACGCCCTGCGCTCGACGCGCCTGGCCCGCACCAAGCTCGTCGAGCAGGAGACCCTGACCGAGGCGGAGCGCGCCCAGCGCACCCTGCTCGAAGAGCGCACCCGGATCGCCCGCGAGCTGCACGACGTCGTCGCGCACCACATGTCGGTGATCTCCATCCAGGCGCAGGTGGCCCCGTATCTCGTGGAGAACCCGTCGGAGGAGCTCAAGGAGAATCTCGCCGGCATCCGCGCGAACGCCCTGGAGGCCCTGACCGAGCTCCGCCGCGTGCTCGGCGTGCTGCGTTCCGAGCATCCGGACGATCCCGCCGGTCCGCACCATCCGCAGCCCACCCTCGGCGAGCTGGAGGGGCTCGTGGACAACGTGCGGGCGGCCGGGCTGGAGGTCACCACCGAGATCGCGGGCATCCGGCGGCCGCTCGCCCCGGGCGTCGAGCTCACCGCGTACCGCATCGTCCAGGAGGCGCTGAGCAACTGCCTGCGGCACGCGCCCGGTTCCCGTGTGGAGGTCGGCATCGCCTACGGGCCCCGCGAGCTGCACCTGTGCGTGGCCAACACCGCGCCCACCCGGCCGGCGCCCCCGTCGCCCGGTGCGGGACACGGGCTGCTGGGCATGCGGGAGCGAGCGGGCATGCTGGGGGGCGAGCTCGCCGCGGGCCCCCGCCCCGGCGGGGGGTACGAGGTGAGCGCCGTCCTCCCGACGGACCCGGCGGACCCGGACTCCGCCGGCGCCGCCCCCGAGCCGAAGCAGCCCGACCCGACGCCCGACGCGAAGAAGGAAGCATGACTGCGCCGATCAAGGTGATGATCGCCGACGACCAGATGATGGTCCGGCAGGGTTTCACCGTGCTCCTCAATGCCCAGCCCGACATCGAGGTCGTCGGCCAGGCCGTCGACGGCGCCGAGGCCGTGGCGAAGGTGGCCGAGCTGGTTCCGGACGTGGTCCTGATGGACATCCGCATGCCGGGCATGGGGGGCATCGAAGCCACCTCCCTCATCACGGGCACGCCCGGTTCCGCGGTGAAGGTGCTCGTGCTCACCACCTTCGACCTCGACGAGTACGTATACGAGGCGCTGCGCGCCGGTGCCTCCGGGTTCCTCCTCAAGGACGCCTCGGCGGATCAGCTGGCGGAGGCGGTCCGCGTGATCGCGGCCGGCGAGGCGCTCCTCGCGCCGAACATCACCAGGCGCCTGATCACCGAGTTCTCCCGGCTGGGAGCCCCCCGGGCGCCCTCGAAGACGCGGATCGAGGAGCTGACGGATCGGGAGACGGAGGTGCTGTCCCTGGTCGCCCAGGGCATGTCGAACGCGGAGATCGCCCGGCACCTGATCCTGGCCGAGCAGACGGTGAAGACGCACGTGGGCCGGATCCTGGTGAAGCTGGGTCTGCGGGACCGCACGCAGGCCGCGGTGTTCGCGTACGAGACGGGTCTGATCCGTCCGACGGGCTACTGAGGCACCCGGGTAGTACTTGAGGGGGACCCCGGGAAATCCCCTTCAGCGGCGACGCGGACGACACGGCGACGCGCCTACCGTGGGCACCATGAGCGAGACGACCCCCGGGGCGACCCCCCGGACACCCGAGATCCGGTTGGCTTCGGGCCTGATCCAGAGCCTGCGCCAGGATCTGATCACCGATGCCTTCGCCTACCGTCCGCTGCCCCCGCTGCGCACGGACGGGCCGCTGACCCGGCGGCTCCCGCAGCGGATACGGAAGGAGGCCGTGCACCTGCCGCATGCGGCGGTGTGCGTGTTCGCCTTCTTCGTGGTCACCTTCGCCTCCGTCACCAGCCATCAGTCTCAGGCCGGTGGCCTGGTGATGGGTCTGATGTCGGGCGCCCCGGTCGTGATGACCTTGGTGCGGCCCGTGGGAGCGTTCTGGGCCGCTGTGGCGGTGACCCTGGTCCTCTCGGTCGTCAACTCGTGGGATCCCAACTGGCCGTGGTCGCCGACCACGTTCGTCTCGTACCTCGCGACGATGACCATCGTCGCGATGCGCACCAGTCCCCGGACCGCCGGCTGGATGTGGCTCGTCACCGTGGCGATCGGCGTCGGGACGAGCATCGTGCTCGGCCACGGCCAAGCCCTCAACATCGGCCCGATGGCCTTCGTGTCGGCGATCGCCCTGCTGACCGTCAGCGTCCGCAACATCCGCAGGCAGGCGGAGCAGCAGGTGACCGCGCAGCAGGAGGTCACCGCCGTCGAACGGGACCGGCGGACACTGCTGGAGGAGCGGACGACCATCGCTCGGGAACTGCACGACGTGGTCGCCCACCACATGTCGGTGGTGGCCATCCAGGCGGAGGCCGCGCCCTACCGGGTGAAGAATCCTCCGCCGGAGCTGGAGGCGGCGTTCGTCACCATCCGGGAGAACGCGGTGGCGGCCCTGACGGAGCTGCGCCGGGTACTGGGTGTGGTCCGCTCCGCGGACTATGAGGCGCCCGATGCCCCACAGCCGACGCTGGCCTCGCTGGACGGGTTGCTGGCCAATGTGCGGGAGGCCGGGTTGAGCGTGGACAAGACGGTGACGGGCGCGGTGCGGGAGCTGCCGCCCGGCGTGGAGCTGTCGGCCTATCGGATCATCCAGGAGGCCCTGAGCAACGCCCTGCGGCACGCGCCGGGCGCGACGGCCGGCGTCGAGGTGTCGTACGTCCTGGGCGGCCTCGGCATACGCGTGGTCAACGAGGCGGCGACGGGGGACGCGCGGCCCTCGCCGGGAGCCGGTCAGGGGATCACCGGGATGCGCGAGCGGGTGGCCATGCTGGAAGGGGAGATGACGGCCGGGGAGACGTCCGCCGGGGGGTACGAGGTCGCGGTGTTCATACCGGTGCCCAGCGGCCGCCCGGAGACGGCGAAGGAGCCGGCATGACGATCAGGGTGCTGATCGTCGACGACCAGATGATGGTCCGGGAGGGGTTCTCCGTCCTGCTCAACGCGATGGAGGGGATCGAGGTCGCCGGAGAGGCGGTGAACGGGCGGGAGGCCATCGCTCAGGTCGCGGCGCTGAAGCCGGACGTGGTGCTGATGGACATCCGGATGCCGGAGATGAACGGCCTGGAGGCGACGCGGGAGATCGTGGCGGCCGACACGGACGCGAAGGTGCTGGTCCTGACGACCTTCGACCTCGACGAGTACGTGTACCAGGCCCTGCGGGCCGGGGCCTCCGGGTTCCTCCTCAAGGACGCCTCCGCCCGACAGCTGGCCGACGGGGTCCGGGTCGTGGCCGCCGGGGAGGCGCTGCTGGCCCCCTCGGTGACCAAGCGGCTGATCAGCGAGTTCTCGAAACTCTCGGAGGCCCGGGTGTTCACGAACACCACGGGGGTCGGGGAGCTGACCGAACGGGAGACGGAGGTGCTGGTGCTCATCGCGCAGGGTCTGTCCAACGCGGAGATAGCGGACCGCCTGATCATCGCCGAGTCCACGATCAAGACCCACGTGAGCCGGATCCTGGTGAAACTGGGCCTGCGGGACCGCACGCAGGCCGCGGTGTTCGCGTACGAGACCCGGCTGGTGACCCCGGCCTGAGCGCGGTGGACAGCGTCACACCCAGAGGGCTCCCGGGAGGGATCCCCGGCCTGAGTAGGATCTGCCGGATGCTTAGCCAACTCATACAGAGTCCGCCTCGCGAGGTCGCCGCGGTGTCGGCTCCGGCAGCCGGAAAGCGGCCTCGGCTGGCAGCTCTGGACGGGTTGAGGCTACTTGCGGCGCTGATGGTGGTTTTCCACCACTACGTCGGATACGGCGGCAACGCCGTGGCGGCCAAGAACGCCTGGACCAAGCCGGTGGACGTGGTCTTCCCCACCGCCTCCTGGCTGGCGTCCTACACCTGGACCGGCGTCGAGTTCTTCTTCCTCATCAGCGGCTTCGTCATCTGCATGAGCAGTTGGGGGCGCGGCCTGGGCGAGTTCTTCACCTCGCGGGTGGTCCGGCTCTATCCCGCGTACTGGTTCGCCATCCTGGCGACCACCGCCGTGGTCACGCTCTGGCCGCTCGTCGTACAGCCGCTGGGCCCGCAGGACACGCTGCTCAACTTCACGATGCTGCAGGAGCCGTTCCGAGTCGGCTCGGTGGACGCCGTCTACTGGACGCTCTGGGTGGAGGTGCGGTTCTACCTGCTCTTCGCCCTGGTGGTGTGGAAGGGCGTCACCTACCGCCGGGTGGTCCTCTTCTGCGTGCTGTGGACCGTCGCCTCGGTGCTGGTCACCTCCGGGCGGGCTCCGCTGGCCGCTTACGTCCTCATGCCCGAGTACTCGCCCTACTTCATCGCCGGTGTGGCGATGTACCTGATGCACCGGTTCCGGCCGACCATGCTGCTGTGGGGCATCGTCGCCGTCTCGTGGCTGTTCTCGGTACGCCAAGTCAGCCTCTACAACGACACCCTGGCCAGCAGCCTCGGCCGCACGATGGACTCCAAGCCGGCGGTCGTACTGATGACGCTCGGCTACCTGGTGATGATCATTCTCGCTCTGGGCGGGCTGTCCTGGGTGCGGGGGAAGTGGCTCACCGTCGCCGGTGCGACCACCTACCCGCTGTACCTGCTCCACGAGCACATCGGCTGGACCGGTATCCGGCTGCTGCGCCACCACCTGTCACCGTGGGCGCTCGTTGCCGCGATGACGCTGGGCATGCTCGCCACCGCGTGGCTGGTGCACCGCTTCATCGAACGCCCCCTCTCCGCGATCTTGAAGCGGGGCATCACCCGGAGCCTCGACCCGCTGCGCCGGAATCCCGCCTCGACAGGGGCGACCGGCACGGCGGCGGCAACCGTCATGGGAGCGGGGCCAGCGTCGGCACAGGCACAGGCGCAGGTGCAAGTGCAGGGACCGACGCAGGAACCGACACCGGCGCATGGACCAGCACCAGCACCGGCACCGGCACCGGCACCGACCGGATAGTCGGCCACCGGGGCGGGGATCCGTCGGACCGGGCGTCATTCCGTGCATCCCAAAAAGTTGTCCACAGCTGTGGACAACTTTTCGAGTGACGGGATCCCGCGGCTCAGGTCGTCAGATCGCGGCGGCGCAGAGCGGTCAGACCCGCCGCCAGGAAGAGCGCCGCCAGGCCGGTCAGGGTCAGCAGCGGAGTCCAGTCCAGGGCCTCGCCGCCGGGCAGTTTGGGCAGGTGGGCGAAGGGCGAGAGGCCGAGGACCACCCCGGGGAGGTTCAGTGCCGGGCCGATCCAGCCGAGCATCAGCGAGGCCCCGGCCACCGCCCAGGCGGCCACCGCGTACCGGGGGGCCATGCCGTACAGGAGCACCGCGACGGCCCCGACCCCCCAGACCGCGGGGAGCTGGGCGAGGCAGGCTCCGACCGCCGACCCGATGTCCTCGCCGTGACCCGCGCCCAGCCCGAGCCCCGCCAGCAGCAGGATCAGCGCCGAACCGCCGAAGGCGACGGCCAGGTGACCGGCGGCCCAGCGCAGGCGGCCGACGGAGTGCGCGAGGAGCGGCTCCGCGCGCTGCCCCGACTCCTCGCCATGGAGCCGCAGCACCGCCGAGACGATGAAGAGCGCGGCCACCAGCCCGAGCATCCCGGCCATCGTCGCCAGGAAGGCGTCCGTGAGCACCGCCCGCCCGGACTCACCGGCCGCACTGCCCACACCACCCCCGCCGCCCCCACTGTCCGTGCCGCCCGCGCCGCTCCCGCCGCCCGCGCCGCCCATCCGCTCGATGAGCTCCCGGGTCTTGGCGTTGTCGCCGACCAGCTCGGAGGCCCCGTCCGCCATCGCGCCGAACACCACACCGGCCACCAGGAAACCGAGGCTCCAGCCGAGCAGCCCGCCGCGCTGGAGCCGCCACGCCAGCGCCCCGGCGCTGGCGAGCCGCCCCCGCGCGGGGCCCGGCCGGGCCGCCAGGAAGCTCATGCCGAGGTCGCGGCGACCGGCGAGCGCGTACGCCCCGGCCGTCTGGACCGCGACGGCCGCCGCGAACAGGGCGAGGACCCACCAGCGTTCGGCCGCGAAGGCCCGTACGTGCTCCAGCCAGCCCAGCGGTGAGATCCACGTGAGCACCGACGAGCCGCCCGCCGAGCCCGCGTCGCCTGCGGCGCGCAGCACGAAGGCCGCGCCGAGCAGCGCCCCCGTGAGGCCCTTCGCCAGTCGCGCGCTCTCGGTGAACTGCGCCGCGACGGCGGCCGCCGAGGCGAACAGCATCCCCGTGGCGCCGACTCCGAGACCGAGTGCGAGCGCGCCGCCCGCGTCCTGGCCGGCGAGCCCGGCCGTGACGAGCAGGACGACGAGGGTATTGGCGGCGCAGGCCGCCAGGAGGGCCGCGGTGAGGGGGGCCCGGCGCCCCACCATCGCCGTCGACAACAGTTCCTGACGTCCCGTCTCCTCCTCCTCGCGGGTGTGCCGGACCACGATGACCAGGCTCATGATCCCCGCGAGCAGCCCGGCGAAGATCCCGCCCTTCCAGGCGGTCAGGGCGCCGATCGAGTCACCGAAGACGGGGCCGTAGAGCGCGCGGAGCGAGCCGTTGGAGTTCATCGTGGAGAGCAGCTCGGCCCGTTCGGCCGCGGTCGCGTACATCGAGGCGAGCGAGGCGGGCAGGGCGAGCACCATCGCGGTCACGGCCAGGATCCAGACCGGCATCATGACGCGGTCGCGGCGCAGGGCGAGGCGCAGCAGGGTGGCCGTTCCCGCCAGTTGACCGTACCCGGCCACCGGGCGCCGACGGCCCGTCACCGGCGGGCGCGGTGAGGTGCGGCCGTCCGCCGTCAGCTGGTGGTTCGTCATCGGACCGCGCCCGCCCGCTCGTCCCGCGGCGCGTAGTGGCGCAGGAAGAGCTCTTCGAGGGTGGGCGGGGTCGACGTCAGCGACCGCACGCCCGACGCCACCAGCGATCGCAGTACGGCGTCCAGCTCGTCCGGGTCGGCCTGGAGCCGGACCTTCAGCCCCCGTACCTCCACGTCGTGCACGCCCGGCAGCTTCGCGAGGCCGTTGGGTGGGCCGGCGAGCTCGGCGCTGATCGACGTACGCGTGAGGTGGCGCAGTTCGGCGAGGCTGCCGGTCTCCACCGTGCGCCCCTTCCGGATGATGCTGACGCGGTCGCAGAGCGTCTCGACCTCGCTGAGGATGTGGGAGCTGAGCAGGATGGTGCGGCCGGCGGCGCGGGCCTCGGCCACGCACCCCCGGAAGACCTCCTCCATCAGCGGGTCGAGCCCGGAGGTGGGCTCGTCGAGGATGAGCAGCTCGGCCTCGGCGGCGAAGGCGGCGACGAGCGCGACCTTCTGCCGGTTGCCCTTGGAGTACGTGCGCCCCTTCTTGGTCGGGTCGAGTTCGAACCGCTCGATCAGCGCGTCGCGGCGCGCCCGGTCGGTGCCGGAGCGGCCCCCGCGCAGGCGCCCGTACAGGTCTATGACCTCGCCGCCGGAGAGGTTGCGCCAGAGGGTGACGTCTCCGGGCACGTAGGCGACGCGGCGGTGCAGCTCCACGGCATCGGCCCAGGGGTCGCCGCCGAGCAGTTCGGCAGTGCCGGAGTCGGCGCGCAGCAGGCCGAGCAGGACCCGGATGGCGGTGGACTTGCCGGCGCCGTTGGGGCCGAGGAAGCCGTGGACCTCGCCGGTGGCGACCGAGAAGTCGAGTCCGTCCAGTGCGTGGGTGCGGCCGAACGCCTTGTGGAGTCCGGCGACGCTGATTGCCTTCGTCATGTTTCTGAACGTACGCTCATTTCACAAATTTGTGAAGCTTGGAAATCACGTAAAGTCGGGAGGGTGGCGGACGATGTGAGCAGGACGAGCAGCACGGGCAGTACCGGCGGCACGGGCAGCGAGGGCGGCTCGGTCAAGAGGGCGGGCGGGGCCAGCGCCGACGTGGCCGGGCCGGGCCCCGTACGGCGGGGGCGGGACGGTGAGGCCGTCTCCCGGTTCGTGGAGCGGTTCGCCGCGCAGCTGACCGACGCGGGGATGCAGCGGATGGCCGCACGGGTGTTCGCGCAACTGCTCGCGAGCGACGGCGGCGCGATGACCTCGGCGGAACTGGGCGAAGCCCTGCGGATCAGCCCTGCGGCGGTATCGGGGGCCGTGTCGTACCTGACCCAGGTCAACATGGTCAGCCGGGAACGCGAACCGGGCTCCCGGCGCGACCGCTACGTCCTGCACAACGAGCTCTGGTACGAGACCTTCACCCGCCGGGACCAGATCCTGACCCTCTGGGAGAAGACCCTCCGCGACGGCGCGGAGACCCTCGGCCCCGACTCCCCGGCGGGCGCACGGATCGCCGAGACGGCGGCGTTCTTCGAATTCATGCAGGCGGAGCTGCTGGCCCTGATGGACCGCTGGCGCACGCACCGCGCGACGCTGGACCTCCCGGCACGGTAGCCCCTCCACGGCCGTGCGGGCGGGCCGCCACCCGGCCTCCGCCAGTCGGCGGCCGGGGAGACCCACACGCCGCGCACGGCCGCGTCGTCCGGCGGCTGCCCGCCGGGGGGCGCCGAGGGCACCGGACGTGCGAAGGCACCGGGCAAGGTGCCGGCGCCGGGGCCGCCGACCACTACGGGCCCACGCCGAAGGAACCCGTCACGCCGGCGAGACCGCCGGGGCGGCCCGGATGCGCAACGGTCGCGCCGGGTGCGCCGGGGCCGCCAGGGCCCCCCGCCACGCCGAGCCCCCGCCGGAGGACCCCGTCGCGGCGGACCAGGCCGCCGGGACGGCCCGGCCGGGCACAACGGACGGGCCAGGTGGGCCACGCAGCGGCCGTAGGCCAGACCGGTCAGACCAGCCGGCCGACCAGACCAGTCAGGCCCACCAGGCCCACGAGGCCCACCACGCCGACCACGCCGACCACGCCGACCACGCCGACCAGGCGAGCTCACCACACGCAGTCCCGGTAGCTGCCGCGGACCGGCACGGCGAGGGCCACGGGCAGCCCGAGGGTGCCGGTGCCGTCGGGCCGGGCCGCCTGGGGGCGGGGCCGTGTCCGTCGGCCTGTGGTGGTGCCCCGCCGAGGTCGGTGCCGCGCCGCTCAGCGCGGCAGGGTCAGGCCCCACGCCGCCGGGCGCAGGGTCCACGTACGCCGGCGGACCGGGCCGGTCACGGCGGCGTCGGCCCGGTAGCGGAAGTCCGCGCCGGACACGGTCACGGTCGTGGCCCGCAGCCGCACCACGCGGTCGTCCCCGCTCGCGCCCGCGTCCCCGCCCGCGGTCCCGACCAGCCGGACCTGTACGTCCACCAGCCCGTCGTTCTCCCGCGCCGACACGGAGACGTCCTCCACCAGCCGGTCCACATCCGCGAGGACCACCCCGTCGGCCTCCACGCGCAGCCGGTGGCCGTCCCCCGCGAACCCGCCCGGGGCCCGGGAGGAGGCGGAAGCGGCCCCTGGCGGCCGGACGAGCGTGCGGACCAGCGAGCGGTACGCGTTCCACACCGACGGCCCGGTCGGCCGCGGCACGGGCCGCACCGGCGGGATGCCGAGCGCGCCTAGCACCACCCCGTCGCTGTCGTCGACGAGGAGGTCCCGCATGGCGACGGTCCCGTCCAGGACCGCCCGCGCGGCCGATACGGCCGAAAGCGGCACGCCCAGCTGTCTCGCGAGTCCCAGCGACCCCGGCGGCCCCACGGGAATCAGCGAAAGGGCCCCTTCGCCCAGCGCCCGCTCCCGGTGCAGCAGGCCGACCGCCCGGACGAGCGCCCGGTCGTCGCCCACGATCACCGGCCTGCGATGACCCCGGCGGGCTAGAGCCCGCGCAAACTCCTCCTGTGAGTCCGGGAGGCAGATCTTCGCCGTGGCTCCCGCTGACAGAACATCTTTCGCGATTCGCACGGACTCGCCGTCAAGACGGCGGGCGACCGGGTCGACGAGCACGAGCAGGGCGCCTACCGGCGCGCCCGCATGGCTCATGGTGGGCTCTGGAGCCGACACCTCGGTCCTTCCTCGGGTAGCATCTTTGTGCAAGAGGCCCTTGCGCTATTGCGCCAGGGCCTTCGTCTATTCCGGGGTACCGGTCCGACGGCTCAGCCTGCGGTGTACATCGTCGTACGCCCCCTGACCTTGGACATGCCCCATCCGGAAGAGGTGTACGCCTGTGCCCGCTCTTGTGCTGCTCGGAGCTCAGTGGGGTGACGAGGGCAAGGGAAAGGCCACCGACCTGCTCGGTGGATCCGTTGACTATGTAGTGCGCTACCAGGGTGGCAACAACGCCGGCCACACGGTCGTCGTGGGCGACCAGAAGTACGCACTCCACCTTCTCCCTTCCGGCATCCTGTCCCCCGGATGCACCCCGGTCATCGGCAACGGTGTCGTCGTCGACCCGGCCGTCCTGCTCTCCGAGCTGCGCGGCCTGAACGAGCGCGGCATCGACACCTCAAAGCTGCTCCTCAGCGGCAACGCGCACCTGATCACGCCGTACAACGTCACCCTCGACAAGGTCGGCGAGCGCTTCCTCGGCAAGCGCAAGATCGGTACGACCGGCCGCGGCATCGGCCCGACCTACGCGGACAAGATCAACCGCATCGGCATCCGGGTCCAGGACCTGTACGACGAGTCGATCCTCACCCAAAAGGTCGAAGCGGCGCTGGAGGGCAAGAACCAGCTCCTCGCGAAGCTGTACAACCGCCGCGCGATCGACCCTGCGCAGATCGTCGAAGAGATGCTCCAGTACGCGGAGCAGATCAAGCCGTACGTCGCCGACACCACCCTCATCATCAACAAGGCGCTCGACCAGGACAAGGTCGTGCTCTTCGAGGGCGGGCAGGGCACCCTGCTCGACGTCGACCACGGCACGTACCCCTTCGTCACCTCCTCCAACCCGACCGCGGGCGGAGCCTGCACCGGTGCGGGCGTCGGTCCGACGAAGATCAGCCGCGTCATCGGCATCCTGAAGGCGTACACGACCCGCGTCGGCGCCGGCCCGTTCCCGACCGAGCTGTTCGACGCGGACGGCGAGGCCCTGCGCCGCATCGGCGGCGAGCGCGGCGTGACCACCGGCCGTGACCGCCGCTGCGGCTGGTTCGACGCCCCGATCGCGCGCTACGCGACCCGCGTCAACGGTCTGACGGACTTCTTCCTCACCAAGCTGGACGTGCTGACCGGCTGGGAGGAGATCCCGGTCTGCGTGGCGTACGAGATCGACGGCAAGCGCGTCGAGGAGCTCCCCTACTCGCAGACGGACTTCCACCACGCGAAGCCGATCTACGAGAACCTCCCCGGCTGGTCCGAGGACATCACCAAGGCCAAGACCTTCGCGGACCTCCCGAAGAACGCCCAGGCGTACGTCAAGGCCCTCGAGGAGATGTCGGGCGCCCCGATCTCCGCGATCGGCGTCGGCCCGGGCCGCACCGAGACGATCGAGATCAACTCGTTCCTCTAGGCAGCCCACGCGAAGGGGCGGGACGCTTTCGAGCGTCCCGCCCCTTCGGCGTACCCGGGACGACTCGGGGGCGCGTACCCGGGACGGCTCGGGGCGCGGAAAAGAAATTTCCCGCCCCCTGTCACATCCGTGCGCGCCCATCCGTCATTGCTGCAAGACGCCTACACCGGCCGAAGACGCCGACACCGGCCGAACTCAAGGAGAGCAGCCATGACGAAGACCCCCATCTCCCGAATGTCCGACCCGACCAAGCTCGTCCCCGAGCTGGCCGACGTCAGCGCCGCCCTCTTCCGGGCCACCGGCAACCACACGGTGCCGCGCAGCACGCTGAACCTCATCGGCATCCGGGCCGGGCAGATCGTCGGCAACACCTACCTGACCATCCTGAACACCAGCTTCGCCCGCAAGGCCGGGGAGACCGAGGAGCGCATCACCGCCGTTTCCTCCTGGGTCGACGCGCTCGTCTTCACCGACGCCGAGCGGGCCGCCCTCGCGCTGATGGAGGCGACCATCCAGCCGGCCCCGGTCGGCAAGGAGCGCGTCTCCGACGAGCTGTACGCGGAGGTGGCCGAGCACTACGACGAGAAGGCCATCGCCACCCTCACCATCGCGATCGGCCAGCTCAGTTTCTTCATCGCCCTCGCCGTCATCGGCAAGCCGGCCCCGGTCACCTCCCTGGCAGCCCAGCAGTGGGACTGACTCCCATCCGGAGTCGTCAGCTCTCGCCTGGTAGGGCCGGGGCAGCCCGGCTCTACCAGGCGAGCTGGGCGATCTCCTCCGACACCACCGCGCACGCGTCCGCCGCCGGGTCGATCAGCGGGAAGTGACCGACCCCGTCCAGCAGGGTCAGGCCGACCATCTCCCCCGCCCGCGCGGCCGCGGCCACGTACGCCTCGGACACCGCTTCCGGGACCACGATGTCGCTGCGCCCCTGGACCACCGCCGTCGCGATGCCCGTCGGGAGCAACGCCGCCGGGTCGGCGTACGGGCGCCGCTCGTCGAACCCGGAGGCTCCGCCCAGCAGCTCAGCCGAGGCGCCACCGCAGACCCCCAGCTCCTGTGCCACCGTGAAGTCCGCGATGGGGGCCAGTGCGACCACCCCGCGCAGCAGCGGCGGGGAAGGCAGCCTCCAGCCGGACGGGGAGTCGTACGGGAGCACGTGCCGGGCCGCGGCCCACAGCGCGAGGTGGCCGCCGGCCGAGTGGCCGGTCAGCACCATGCGGCGCGGGTCCGCCTCCGGCAGGCAGCCGGAGGCAAGCTCGGGCAGGGCGTCCATCGCGGCGGCCACGTCGTCGAAGGTCTCGGGCCAGCGGCCCGCGACGGGGCCCTCGGCGCCCTGGTGGGGCAGTGAACTCCCGCGTCGGTACTCGACGTTGGCGACGGCGAAACCCTGGCGAGCCAGGAAGTCCACGAAGGGGGTGATGTGCTGCCGGTCGTAGGGTGCGCGCCATGCTCCGCCGTGCAGGACCACCACCAGCGGGACGGAACGGGGGGCGCACGCCCGCTCGCCGCGCGGGGCGTAGAAGTCGACGACCTGGTCGGGGTGTTCACCGTAGGCGGCCGTCGCGTCGGGGGCCACGGGCGGGTGGGAGAAGGCCGAGGCCGCCTCGGCGGCGTCCCGTTCGACTGCGGGGTCCGTCATCGGCTCAACCTCCGGTAACGCGTGGGACAGGGGGGACAGATGTTCCGGTGTTCCGGCAGAGCGGGACCGTATCAGGCCGGAACGGGCTCCTCCGTGGCGGCCCGAGGCGATGCGCGCGCGGGCGGGGCCGTGGCCCCGCCCGCGCGGTGATGTGACGTTTCGCTAGTGGTTCACCCGAAAATGTGACCCAACGTGCGGGCCGCCCGCTCCGCGTCGGCGAAACCGACGTACAGCGGGGTGAAGCCGAAGCGCAGGATGTCGGGGGCACGGAAGTCCCCGATCACACCGCGGGAGATCAGCTCCCGCATGACCCCCGACGCGTCCTCGGTCCGCAGCGAGACCTGACTGGCACGGTGCCCGTGCTCGGCCGGCGTGACCACCTCGACCGCGCCCTGCGGGACGTACGCCGCCACGCAGTCGAGGAAGAAGTCCGTCAGCGCGAGCGACTTCGCCCGCACGGCCTCGACCGTGACCCCGTCCCACACGTCGAGGGCCGCGTCCAGGGCGAGCATGGACAGGATGTCCGGAGTACCGACCCGGCCCCTGGCCACGCCGCGGGCCGCCTCATAGGACGGGGCCATCGCGAAGGGATCCGCGTGGCCGTTCCAGCCCGGCAGCGGGGAGTCGAAGGCGGACTGGTGGCGGGCTGCGATGTAGAGGTACGCGGGGGCGCCGGGGCCGCCGTTGAGGTACTTGTACGTGCAGCCCACCGCGAGGTCCACGCCGTGCTCGTCGAGGCCGACGGGCAGGGCCCCGGCCGTGTGGCACAGGTCCCAGACGATCACGGCGCCCGCCGCGCGGGCCGCCGCCGTGAGGGCGGGGAGGTCGTGCAGGCGGCCGGTGCGGTAGTCGGCGTGGTTGAGGAGGACGACGGCGGTGTCGGGACCCATCGCCTCGGCGGCGGCGGCCGGATCCACCGGGGTGACCGTGAGACCGGTCATCCGGGCCGCCGAAGCGGCGATGTAGCCGTCGGTCGGGAAGGTGGCGGCGTCCACGAGGAGCCTGGTCCGGCCGGGCCCGGCCAGGCGGGCGGCGCCGACCAGGGCCTTGAAGAGGTTGACGCTGGTCGAATCACCGACGACGACCTGACCGGGAGCGGCGCCGACGAGCGGGGCCAGCCGGTCGCCGATCCGCTCGGGGGCGGTCCACCAGGGGGTGTCGCCCTCGGTCCAGGAGCGGATGAGCTGGTTGCCCCACTGCTCCGTGACGACGTCCGCGAGGCGGGCCGCGACGGTGGCCGCGAGCGCGCCGAGGCTGTTGCCGTCCAGGTAGACGACGCCTTCGGGCAGCGTGAACCGCTCGCGGAGCCCGGCCAGGTCGTCGGCGGCGTCCAGTTCCGCGGCGCGCCGGGCCCGGGCGCCGGACAGGAGCGCGTCAGACATGGCTGCGCGCCGTCCACAGTTCCGGGAAGACGTTCTTCGTCGCGCGCTTCTCCAGCCAGGTCACTCCGGCCGAGCCGCCGGTGCCCGTCTTCGCGCCCATCGCACGGCGGGTGGCCACCAGGTGGTCGTTGCGCCAGCGCCAGACCAGCTCCGCGACGTCGGTGAGGACCTCGCCGAGGCGGTGCAGGTCCGGCTGGGCGTCCGGGTCCGCGTACAGGGAGGTCCAGACGGCCTCGACGTCCGGCGAGGGCTCGTAGCGCTGCGCGAGGTCGCGGTCCAGGACGGCTGGCGGGACCGGGAGGCCGCGGCGGGCGAGGAGGCGCAGGACCTCGTCGTAGAGGCTCGGCTCGTGGAGGGCCTTCTCCAGCTCCGCGTGGACGCGCGGCGCGCCGCGGTGCGGGACCAGCATGGAGGCGGACTTGTCGCCGAGCAGGAACTCCATCCGGCGGTACATCGCCGACTGGAAGCCGGATCCTTCGCCGAGGGCGGAGCGGTAGGCGTTGAACTGCCCCGGGGTGAGCTGCGCGAGGGGCCGCCAGGAGGAGTTGAGGGCCTCCAGCTCGCGGAGGGAACGTTTCAGCGCATCCATCGCGACGGGCAGGGTGTCCTCGCGCAGCGCCTTCGCCGCGGTCTCCCACTCGTGGACGATGACCGTGAACCACAGCTCCATGACCTGGGTGGTGACCAGGAAGACCATCTCGCCGGGGTCGTCCGACCGCAGCTGCTGGAGGTGGGTGAGGACGTCCGCCTGGACGTAGTCCTCGTAGGGGGTCGTGCCGGCGAAGTCGAGGTTCGGGGTGTCCGAACCGCCGTCTCCGGAGGCATCAAGGGCGTGCGACATCGCTGTCTCCTCGATACGTGCTTCCGGGTAGCGGTCCGCTCCTTCCGGTGAGGTGAGTGGAGCTCCGGTCCCCTGTCCGCATCATAAGACCGACTTCCGGCAGGGCTTCAATAGTGAGTGGGGTACGTCACATTCCGCGAGCGGGCGGGTCCGGTCAGGAACCCGCCCGCCCGGGGACGCGTACGCGCCCTCCCTGCCGGACGGCCCGCGGTGTCAGGCCCCGAGGACGTCCGCCGCCGTCTCGGAGGAGTCGCGCAGGAAGGTCGAGCAGCGCTCGTACTCCTCCTTCTCCTCGATCGCGCCGGCCGCGCGGGCCAGGGCGTTCAGGGCGCGCAGGAAACCGCGGTTGGGCTCGTGCTCCCACGGCACCGGGCCGTGGCCCTTCCAGCCGGCCCGGCGCAGCGCGTCGAGGCCGCGGTGGTAGCCCGTACGGGCGTACGCGTACGACTCGACCGTGCGGCCCGCGGCGAAGGCCTCGTCGGCGAGGAGCGCCCAGGCGAGGGAGGAGGTCGGGTGCGCGGCCGCCACCTCGACGGCGGGGGTGCCGGCGGCGATGGCCTCGCGGCCCGGCTCGTCGGGCAGGTGGGTGGGGGCGGGGCCCCCGAGCAGGTTCTGGTGAATGGACATGCCCACAGTCTGGTGCATCGCGGCGCGGGGTTCCGCGACATGCCGGAAGGGCCCGGCCCCACCGTCCGGGCGGTTTCTAGGGGTCGTCGCAACACGTGGTTGGTTGTTCAGGCCGCGAGCAGTTTATGCAGGCGCTCGGCTGGGGTTTCCCAGCCGAGCGTTTTGCGTGGGCGGCCGTTGAGCTCGGCGGCGACGGCGTCGAGGTGTTCGCGGCTGTGGACTGCGAGGTCGGTACCCTTGGGAAAGTATTGCCGCAGCAAGCCGTTGGTGTTCTCGTTCGAACCGCGCTGCCAGGGGCTGGCCGGGTCGCAGAAGTAGACCGGAACGTCGGTGGCCACGCTGAAGGAGACATGAGAGGCCATCTCGCTGCCCTGGTCCCAG
>NZ_JAGGOW010000084.1 GCF_018614135.1 Streptomyces sp. ISL-66 | reverse complement strand
TCGAGCAGGTCGAGCGATGGTTCGGCTTCCTCGCGGACCAGAAGATCCGCCGCGGCGCCCACAAGAGTGTGCGCTCCCTGGAAGCCGACATCCGCGCCTGGGTCAAGCAGTGGAACGAAAACCCGACCCCGTTCACCTGGACCAAAACAGCCGAAGAGATCCTCGACTCCCTCGCCCGCTTCTGCCAACGGATCTCCGGCGCAGGACACTAGCGGCCGGGACGGTGATGCCGGCGGTGTCGGTCCAGGCCGTGGTCATCCGGCCGAGGCTGTCGTAGGTGAAGCACTGCCGGTCGGTAGCCGAAGGCGTGTTGTCGGGGATGTTGGTGACGGAGGTGATCTGCCCGGCGTCGTTGTACGTGTAGCCGGTCTGCTGGACCGCGCCGGTTTGCGAGGTCTGCTTGTCCAGGTACTGGTTGCGCAGCCGTCCCGTCGCCTGGTCGTAGTCAGCAGTGGTTACGACCTGTGATTCCCAGGGGTTCACCGTGGAGCGGATGACCCGGCCGTAGGCGTCGTAGTCGGTCTGCACGTCGTAGACCGTTGCGCCGGCGTACGAGAACATCTGGCCGTAGTCGTTGTAGTCGTAGTTGAAGGGATCGTCCGGCAGACCTCCCAGAGCCGGAGATCTGGACGACTTCAACTGGCCGGTGAGCTTGTCGTATTTCGCGGTGGTGGTGTAGGTGAACGTCGTGCCGGCGGCCTGCCCGACCTCGGTGCCGGGGATGGTGATGGTGGAGCCAGTGGCTTGGTAGGCGTCGTCGTACCCCGTCACCGCCGTGGTGTAGGCCTGCCCGGTGCTGCCTCCGACGTACCGGGTCGATGCGGTCGGCTGACCCTTGGCCACGGTATCGAAGGTCCATCCGGCCAGCTGCTTGGCCGCCGTGACGGAACCGTCGTACATGCCGGTCTTACGTCCGGCCAGGTCGTAGGTGTAGACCAGCTTCTTGCCACGGGAATCGATCGTATCCGCAACACGCGAGGCACCGTCGTACGTGGTGGTAGAGGTTCCTGCGTCAGGGTCGACCTGCTGGATCTGTCGTCCCTGGAGGTCGTAGGTGTACTTCCAGGTGTTGCCCGCCGCGTCCTTGCGGGTCTCGGCGGCACCCGCGGGTGTGTAGGTGTAGCCCGTGACTGTCGCGTCGGTGCGGATACCCGTGGCCGTCGCCGTGCTGTACTGCCAGGTCTCGGTGGTGCGCCCACGGCTGTCGGTGAAGGTACTGGTCGGGTATCCGCCCTGCGGCGGCACCACATCCGTGCGGCCCGCATCCGGATAGCTGCTCGTCGTGCGGGCTTGCTCCACGTTGTTCGACCAGGACGACACCACGAGTGCGCGGCCGCGGCCGTCATATGAGGTGCGGTTTTGCTGGAGCGCGGTGGAGTCCGCCGCCACCACGAGAGTGCTGCCGGGGCCCGCGTCGCTGTTGTACCAGGCGGCGGTGGTTGTGGCCGTGCGTCCCTGGGAGTCGTAGCGGGTGTCGCTGATGAGTCGGCCCAGGTAGCCGGGGCTGGGTGAGGTGGACTGGGTCTGGCGGGTGCGGCCGAAGCCGTCGAGGAGGCTGACCACCTTCGTCCGGACGGGGGTCTCTGCATCTCGGGTCAGGGCGCTGGTGGTGATGGTCGACGGCACGCCCGGGGTGTCGGACACGGTGTAGGCGAAGGTGCTGTTGGCCTGGGGGTTGAGTTGCGGGGTCCGGCCAGGCAGCCAGAGAGCCGTCGGTCTCGGCGCAGTACGCGGCGGCCTGCTCGACGGCGAGGGCCAGGTGCCCCAGATCCGCGCAGAGCGCATCGATGCCTTCAATGTCACGCGGGCCGTGGTGGGTGAGGATGCGGTTGAAAAGGGCCAGCGACTCGGTCGGCTCGAAGGCGTCCAGGCGGACGCTGGCGGTGGCGTGTTGGTGCCAGCCGGTCGCGAGACGGGTGGTGACCAGGATCCGGCCCCGGCCCGCGACCCGCCCGACGACCGCGCCGACGTCCTCGACCCGGTCGACGTTGTCCAGGACGACCAGCCAGTCGCCGTTCTGTGTGAGCCACTGCACCGCGCGTTCGGTCTGGAGTTCGACGGGCAGCTCTCCGAGCCCCGGCTGAAGGGCGCGTGCCAAGGACGCCAGCCCGGCGTCGACCGCCTTCGTGCTGTCCGCGGGGATCCACCACCGCGCGCGAGCGTTCGCACGGTGCGCGGTCCAATGCGCGGCCAGCGCGGACTTGCCGACCCCGCCCAGCCCGTGCAGCACCACCCCGCTGGCACCGCCGGCGAACGCCGCGTCCAAAGCGTCCGACGCCGCGCCGCGGCCGACGAACCCCGCCGCCGCCGGGATGTTCGACACCCCGCGCTCTGCGGCGTCCGCAGGGATCGGCGCGTACGCCTCTGCCGGCAGCGCCCGCTCGGAGTACACGGCAACCGCGTTGACGATGTCGCCGCCTGCCGCGATCGACCCCTGGGCAGCTGCCACCGCCGGGGACGCTGAAACGTCGCTGGGCGAGTCGGCGGCGGGGCGCCACCAGCGGCGCTTCACGGGCCCTGGTGGGCGCTGGCCCCGTCGACGTCCCCGCCGGCCGCGACCGACCCGCCGCTCGCGGAGATCCCCGGCCCCCCCGGCGCCGCACCCGTACCGGACGCGGTGTCACGGGCCCGCGCGTTGCGGACGCCACCACCCGCCGCAACCGACCCGCCCTCCGCGCTCACCGGAACCGGCGCGGACACCGTGCTCCCCGCCGTCCGTGCGGTGATCCTCAGCTGCCACAGTGCGACCCCCAGCGCAGCGACCCCGGCGACCGCCCCAGCGATGCCCCAGCCCTGATCGGCCCCTTCCGGATGCCCGACCGACACCCACACCACCAATAGCACCGCCGCGACAACCCCGACGACCGCCAACCCCCACCAGCACACCCTCAACCATCCCGCCATGGCCCCATGCTCACCCACACACCATGATCAAAACCCAGATTTCCACCACAAGGCGCTGATGGTGTGGCCGGGGTTGCCGCCCACGTTGGAGCAGGAGCAGAGGTGCGTCGTGCTGGTCTGCTGGGCTGTTGCCGGCGACGCCGACAGGCGCGACGGCCGCACCGGCCAGGGCCCCGGCGAGAGCGGTCACGGTCGCGAAACGGGCAAGCCTCACAGTCGACGTTCCTGCGGGGACGACGGCAAGTCCTCTCGGGCCTTATGCCGCGCCGGGTAGGGGACTGCGCGGCGAAGTCCCCGCTGATGTGCAGGCTCAGCGCGATGCCAGCTACGCGCTGGTTGTCACAGGCCAGCCGTAGAGTCCGGACATGACAGTTCACGTGACTCTGCTCCCCGCGACCATCCCCGCTCACCTTCAGCAAGCGGCCCCCTCGCGTGTGCGGGACTTCAACGACGACCACCCGGGCGAGGGGGTCCGCTACACGTATTCCGTCAAGGGCAGCGGCTCGCTCGTAATCTCCCGCCAGGACAGCAACGGCCACGTGGTCGAGGCCGTTTTCGGACCCTCCGCATGGGAAGAGGCCTCCGGGGACCTGAACAGCGCGATCGGATAGGCGACAAGAGGCCCGTGCCGGGTTGCCTTCGGCACGGACCTCTTGCCCAACGCTACGCCCCGCGGCCAGGTCTCCTTCCTCCACACCTCGACCGCGTCGTCGTCGCGCTCGATGGCCCGCCGGGCGGGCTGCTGCCACGACCAGCCGTGCCGCTTCAGCAACTGCCACGTGCCCTCGACCGTGTATGAGACGTGGAACATTCGGCCGATCATTGTCTTGATCCGAGCCGGCGTCCACCGCTGATCGGCCCAGCCGTGGGCGAGCGGACCCCGCTCCAACCCCCGCTCCAGCCGGGCGGTCTGACCATCACTGAGTCGGGGCCGCCCCGGAGATCCCTTCGACAGCACCCCACCCTGGCCCTGCTCGCGCCAGGCCCGCCGCCACCGCTCCACCGACCGCACGCTCACCCGCAGCGCGGCAGCGATCTCGCCGCTCTTCTGCCCGCCCTCAAAGCACTCGACGGCCTGCAGCTGTAACCGCTCCCGCCTGGCTCTCTCGGCGTCGGTTAGCCCGCCACCCTGCGCGTACCTCACGCCCCTTGCCTACCGAACCCAAGCAGCCCGCCGTCAGGCGAACGGCCCCGACATCACTCAATCAAGTTCAGTATCTGACCGGGCATGAGGGGTTCCTGCGTTACGACGTCGCGTTGGCGGGCTGGCCGATCGCGTCCGGGGTGATCGAGGGTGCGTGCCGTCATCTCATTGCGGACCGTCTTGATATTTCCGGGGCCCGGTGGGGGCTGGGCGGTGCGGAGGCGGTTCTCAAACTCCGGGCGGTGATCGCCAACGGCGACTTCGACGCCTATTGGCGGTTTCATGTCGCCCGGGAGCATGAGCGGGTCTATCAGGGCGCGGTGCGAATACGCCCTCAGCGCCTGCTCAGGCACTCCCGAAGAAAACTCGTACCCGTCAACGACCGCTGCCGATACATACTTGGCGCCCAGCGGGTCAGGAAGGCGGCGGTGCGTTGCGCGCGGCATCGAACGGCGTCCGGTCGAAGATGATTCGGATATGGGTGATACGGCCGTTCTCCACGGTCAGGCATTCCGCCCCGGGGGCACTGGAGACTGGGACGGTTGCGGTGTCATACATCAGCAACGCGGTGCGCTCATCGCCGAACGCCGCGATTAGCTCCGAACCGGTGAGGATCTGAGTAAAGGGACCCATGAATCCCCGGAACGCCGCCGCGCCCTCGAAGCGCCCGGCCGGTGCCTCGCAGACGACGTCGCTGGCGACATAAGTCATGGCGTGTTCGAAATCGTGCCCGGTCCAGGCCCGATGGTAGGCCAGAGCTGTTTGCAGAGCAGGGCTGGATGTCTCAGCCATGGCGATCACCCTTCGCTGATTTAGACGCTGGTCACCTCGTGAGAAAGGCCACGAATGCCCGCGCTTCCCTCAGATAGGCCAGACACGCTGCGTCGTCGGCGGGGACGACACGTACCCACTCACGCATCGGACGCCCTGGGCGCGGCTCGCATGGCCGGCCGATACCTGTGGCGACGAGTTCGGCAACCCGCGCGGCGGGCAGTTTGACGACGAGATCGGCGCTGGTGGCGAAGGCATAGAACTTGCCGGATGTCTTGATCCCGGGTGAACGTAGCATGCGGCCACGCTCGTCAGCCGGGAACTCTGCGGACAGAGCGGCCACTGCCATCTCGAAAAGCTCCATGTTCACCATGCTCGCGGACCTCCACGACCACCATTGTTCACGCCAACCAGAATTCTCGCTTGTTCGCGGGCCTGCAAGAAATGATCAACTCCATCCCCCGAAAGGAGCCACACCCAATTGAACTTGAATGTGTGATGTCAGTCAGTCGTCCATGATCAGGCCGGTGCCGGTGAGGCAGCCGTCGACCAGGTCCGGGCGGAACTGGATCTGCTTGAGCCTGTGCTTGACGGCGCGGGTGATCTGGCCGAGGTCAGCTGCAGCGAGGTTGCCGATGCCGCGCTTGACCAGCGACCAGATGCCCTCTTGCGGGTTCAGGTCCGGCGATTAACTCGGCAGCTGGAAGACAGTGAGCCAGTCCGCGTGGTCGGCGATGAACTCGCGCATCGGTTCGACCAGGTGCATACGCAGGTTGTCCCACACGAGCACGATCAGGCCGCCGAGCTGAATGTGGGCCCTGACCAGCAGGTCGCGAAGGTCGCGCCAGCCGATGCCCTTCGGCTCGCCCTTGCGGCCTCGGTACTCACGCACCGAGTAGAACATCCTGGACCGCTTCCCCGGCTTGTGGCAGGTCAGCCCGGCCATGGATACCCGGCCCGAGCCCCGGGCACGCACCCGGACCACCGGAGTGCAGCCCTTGCGTCCCCAGCTCCTCGCGCGCGGCGGCGCCATCGACTGCCCGGCTTCGTCCTCGAATACGATCCAGCCGTTGCACGCCGCCGCGGTGCTCTTACCAGCGGCTACCGGCGTCCGCGGTCCTCGCCCCGCATCCGGACGGTGACCAGCTCCGACCCGGCAGACCCATTAGACCCAGCAGGTCCGACAGAGATGGGCGAAGGGCTGGACCACGGTCGGTCCGGCCCTTCGCCGTGCGCTGCTGCGGGCTGTCAGCCGAGGCGGCCGACGTGGATGACCACGATGGTGACGGTGGCCTCGGTGATCTCGTACATGACCCGGTAGCGCCCGACGTGCATCCGGCGCAGGTCTGGGGAGCCGTACTCGGCACTCCCGTCGGGGCGGGGCTGGTCGGCGAGCAGGTCGATGGCGTCCATCAGCTGCCGCAGCCCGTCCGGGTCGTCCTTGAGGAACCGGGCGGCCGCATCGATCGCGGACTCGTCCCAGACGATCGCGTAGGTCACCTGCGCTCCAGCCCGAGCCGGGCACGGACGTCGTCATGGGGCACGGCCGACGCGGTTCCGGAGCCCTGGCGCGCGCGGTACAGGGCCAAGGCCAGGGCGTCCTCCAGGTCGGCGAGCTCCTGGGGGTTGATGAGCACGGCCGCCGGCTGGCCGTGATCGGTGATGGTGATGCGTTCGCGGGAGTGGGAGGCGCGGCGGACCAGCGACCCGAACCGGGCGCGCGCTTCGGTGATCGGCAGTGTGTCACTCATGTACAGAACTGTACACTTCGCAGCGTCTCTTGTAGGGAGCCGCGTATGTCCGGACCACCCGAAGAGGAGACCGGATTTAGGGATCATGGGCCGCGGTTGGCGCCGAGATCGATCACGGCGTCCGCTCTAACACGGAGGGAATCGTGAATAGCAAGATCCCCGAGCCCTGGACTCAAGGCGAGACCGGTGACTTGTACGTGATCGGCGCCGAGGGCCTCCGACAAGACCGAGCTTCCCACGGGCGTGCCGGCGGTCTCGTTGGTGGTGAGGAGCATCCGGGTGCCGCTGACCGCGATGCCGTCGGTGTCCTCGAGGGGGTTGCGGTAGCTGGTGATGTCATAAGGGAACCGACCATGAACCTGACCGACCAGCAGGCGGGCCTGCTCCGCGTGATCGGCTCATCCACCGAACCCGTCGCCCGCTCCGACCTCTTCCCCCGGCTCGTCACCAAGCCCGTCCCGGAAATCAAGGACGACAACGAGGGAGACCCAGTCTGGAACGCCTGGGCCGAGGAACAGATCGACCTGCATCGCGCCTCGGCCGAGCTGTGGAAGAACGACCTAATCCGCGTCGTGCACCCCGCAAGCGGCGAGCGGCCCGACCTGGTCGAGATCACCGACGCAGGCCGAGTCGCCATCGCCTGAGGCGCTGAAGCCGTCCTGCTGGCTGTTCACCAGCGTAGAAGTCTTCCGGACCGCTGTCAGCCTTGGGGCGACAACGAGGAAGACCCGATGTAGAACGCCTGGGCCGAGAAGCAGATCGGGTCTTCCTCGGTTCTGATGGTGGAGGTCAGCTGTGGTTGGACGCCGCGCGAGCTCGCAAAGTGGCGACGCTGATCCGGAACGGGTCGTGCTGGGAGCCGTCCTGTGTGCCTCGGTGGCGTACCGGTACTGCATCCCGCGATCGTGCCACGCCCCCACCGCCGGACCCCGCCGCCGACACCAGGGCCTACGGGTGACACCGGAGGCAGTGTTGAACGCGTTCAATACCTCTGACAGTATGGGTTCCGGTGAACCTGCCGGAGCAGCGGAGTCGGATCCGCCTGCCCTCGCGACGGGTCGCCACGAGACCGGAGGTGGGCACGACATGGGCCTGATCCTGCTACTTCTCGCCCTGATGGTCGACCTCGCCGTCGCCCTTGTGGCCCTGGCCGTGATCCTCACGGCGAGCGCGGGCCTGGGCCTCGCGACCGCCGCGGTGAGCCGCAGGCTGCCGCTCTGGGCCAGGATCACGCTGCTGCTGACCCTGGCCGCCGTTCCGGCGGCGGCGCTGGTGAGCACTCTGGACGTCGCGGCCGTCTGGCAGCTGGCCGCTTGGGCGCCGCCGTTCCTCACGACGGTCGCCTCAGGAGCCGCCTGGCTCGCCTTCGAAGCCCACAGGCGCCGCGCGCCCAGGCTCCCGAAGCCGGCATGGCCGGTCCGCCACGCACCGGCCGCCGGTCGCTGAGCACGCACCCCTCAGTGCCTGATCCATATCCCTGATTTCGAGGTGTCCGGGGCCGTAGCCTGTAGTGGTGTCCGAGGGTTCTGGGCCGCCCGGAGTGCGGGTGTGTGGAGGCTGTGGTGACCGGTTGAGACCGGCTTCGCGGCCGGACGCCGTGTTCTGCTCGACGGCGTGTCGTGCCAGGTCATGGCGGCGGCAACATCGGTTGCGGCGCCGGGTGATGGCGGAGTTGGGCGGGGCGGGCAGGGTGGTGTGTCCCGAGTGCGGGACGCCCTGGGTGGCTGGCGTGGATCGGCGTTCGGACGCCGTCTACTGCTCGCGGCGGTGCGTCATGAGGGCCTGGCGGTCGCGGAACGAATCGTTCGGAGAACGGTCACAGTGACCACTGCACGAACGCATCCGAATCGGACTTCCGATCAGATTCGGGTTTCTTCCGGTCACCTGTTGTGATCTTCGGCAGGTGGGTTCGACTCTCGGTCACGACAGCGGGCCGCGTCTTGTCACGGCCGAGGGGCCGTGCCCCGGCCCGTTCAGGGTGGTGAGAACCATGCCCGAGAAGATCGAGAGTGCCGACAAGGTCGGCAGCGTCAGCGCCCACCGTTACGAGCAGATCGTCGCGGAACTGCGCAAAATCGTGGAAGCCCAGACCCGGGGTCAGTTCGCGATGGGTGACTACGCCTTGGAGATCGAGCCCATGCGAGAGCAGGGCCCGCAGGACCGGGGCGAGGAGTTGTTCACGGTCAAGGACTCACTGTTCCGCCTGGCCGAGGGCATCGGCTTGTCCTACTCAGCAGTGAACGGAGCCCGCTGGGTCGCCTCGCGGTGGCCCAAACAGCACCGGCAAGCCCGCATGTCCTTCACGGTCCACCGAATCCTGGCAGGCATCTCGGACGAAGAGGAGCGGTTCAACGCGATCCTCACCTCACCAGGAGGGAAGACCCGGTGGACTCCCGACGACGCGTCGCGGAGGGTCGGCCGCCAGGTCGAGAGGCCCATCACCCCGCAGGAGAAGGTCAGCGCGATCCACACCCTCGCGAGAGACGAGGCAGTCGCCGCGGTCGTCACAGGTGACCTGCTGCGACGGATCAGCGCGGCCCACGTTCTGGTCGAGGACGAGCAGATCGCCGCAGTTGTCACCGGCGATCTGCTCAAGCGGCCCACAGTCGTTGCGCAGGTCCGGCAGCAGGACCGGGTCCGGGCGGTCGAGGAACTGACCCGCGACGAGAGTGTCGCCGCGACGGTGACCACGGGCCTGCTCAGGCGGCCGGACGTTGCCTTCCGTGCAATGTCGGACGATTATCCGGACTACGGGCAGCACGGCACTGAACCTGCCCTCTCGCATGCGGCGTGAGCCTAAGGCTGGCTGGTATCACCCCAGCTCAGAGGGGTTATTGTTCGAGGGTGATGACGCCCATGGGGATGAAGCTGGGACTGGAGGCTGCGCGCCTGCTCGCCGCCGCTGACTGCTGTGAGATTGAGCCCGGACTGACCGACGCCGAGTTCCGCCGTGTTGAGGAGGAGTACGGCTTCAAGTTCGCTGGCGACCACCGGTCATTTCTGGCAGCGGGTCTTCCGGTGAGGCAGCCGTCCGAGGAGGGGGACACCTGGGAGAACCCGTGGCCCAACTGGAGGCATGGCGACCCGGTGAAGCTTCGGGAACACCTTGAATGGCCGGTCGAAGGCATCCTTGAGGCAGTTCAGCGCGGTTACTGGCATGCGACCTGGGGGCAGCGGCCTTCGGATGCGGATGACGCGCTCCACGAAGCTACGTTGCTGCTGGACCAGGTACCGAAGCTCGTTCCCGTGTACGCGCACCGCTTCCTGCCCGCAGGCCATGAAGCCCACGGGCACCCGGTCATGTCCATTTGGGGCACCGACATCATCTATTACGGCGCTGACCTGGCCGATTACATCAACCACGAGTTCGACGACTTCGGCGCATACACCCCTGACGACTGGAGCCCCAGGGCAACGGTGGCCTTCTGGCAGGACTTCCTGGCGTAGTCCCGCCGAATCGGGAGACACCGGCTCGGGCAGCTCCGTCATAGCCGCCTGGTGATTACGGGCATGCCGATGTCGGTAGGACCGCCCTGACCGGTGCTGCGGCTGCGTTCCAGACTGCGGTCGAGGGCAACGAGCTTCTCCTTGGCCTTGGTGAGGCTGACTTGGAGTCCTTGGACTTCGCCGAGCCAGCCGTTCGTCCGCGCTTCTGCGATGCGCTCGGAGAGGTTGCGGATGATCTCGATCAGCCGGGGCCGCTGCCTGGGGGAGACCCGTAGCATCGGGCAGCGCAGGCACGAGTGCTCATGCTGGCACGGGGTTTCATAGGGCCGTGCGCAGTCGCCGAGCTCCAGCTTGCGGGTGTGGAAGTGTTCCTGGAACTCGCGCCATTCGTCGGTCGTGGGTTCACGGTATTCCTCTGCGGGCCGTGTCGCTCGCCGCTGGTCGAGGAAGGCCCGGTAGGAGCGGATCAGGTCCTCCTGGAACACGGCGAGGTACGCCTCCGTGGTGCTCGTACTGGTATGGCCGAGCAAACGGGCGGCGATATGGACGGGCAGTCCGCCGGCGACGGCCTCGGTCGCGAAGATCCTGCGAAAGTCGTGCGGCGTGAAGTGCAGGAGCTCGCCCGTCTGGTCGGTGAGGGCGGCGCGGGTCAGGGTGTCGTTGAGCAACTGGTAGAGCGTGTTCGTGCTGATGACGTCGCGTTTCCAGCCGATCCGGCGCTGGAAGAGGTGCGGTAGCGGCGGCCCGGTGACCAGCTCGTGGTAGTCGTAGCGCGCGACGAGAGGGATCGTGCCGGCGTTGTCGCCGCGGAGCCGGGTGATCACTGTGGCGAGGACGCTGGCGAGCTCGGGGCCGACCAGCAGGAGCCGTTCCTCGTTCCCCTTCGACGGGATGATCTGCAGCAGGGGCACGATCTCGCCGGTGTCGGGGAGCTGATAAGACACCAGAGCGAGGTGCGTGATCTCCAGCAGTTCCTCCAGCCGCACGCCGGTGTGCCGGAGCGTCTCGATGAGGGCCCAGGCCCAGAACGCCTCGTCCTCGTCGCAGGTGACGTCGAACTGCTCCGCTGTGGCCGTGTCCTCGATCAGCTCCATCTCCGGCCGGTACTGGAAGCGTTTCTTGGTCCGGTCCTCCCGGCGGTTGATGCGGCGATAACGTCGGCCTTCGTGCTCGAAGAGCTCTCCGACGTCGGTGGCCTGGGCTGCGGCCAGCAGTTTCTTCTGCGTGCTGTGATGGGCTTCGGTGGTGTCGACCAGCTCGGGGAGCCGGGGCAGCCGTTCGCGCCCCCGTTGGTGCATCCTGGCCCGGACCTTCTTCTTGACCTTGGTGAACCCGCCGGTGTCGGCCTTGCGGACAGGGCTGGGGACCGCCCAGGCCGCCCAGCTCGGCTCCTCCAGTGCCCACTGCTGGATGTCCAGGTAGAAGGCCCGGACTCCGGTCAGCACAGCGGTCCGGGTCTGGCGGGGAACGGGGTCCTTGCCGTCCCGGGTGATGAATCTGATCCGTTCCTTCCACGCCTCGGCGACCTCGGCGGGTAAGTCCAGGGTGTCGATGCCCGGGTGGTGTTTCTCGATGTCGGCCCAGAAGGCACCCACCAGCCGGCTCGCCAGGTGCTGGAGCGAGGTGTAGTCGAGGCTCGGGCGGCGTTCCTCCAGATAGCGGACCAGCACATCGCGCACCGGCCGGCACTGGACGTTGTACCGGTCCACCATGGCCGCCGTGGAAAGCTGTCCCCTCGCCACCGTCCGGCGCAACGGCAACACGGCGGACAGCAGGCCGGCGTCCTGCATCAGATCCCAGGCGGCGTGAAGCCCCGCGGGCGCCCTGGCGAAGTTTTCCCTGCTCCACTGGTGGTAGGCGATCAGGTCATCGGCAGTGAGCCGGTCGAGGTCGCGGCCGGTCCGGAAGGCGACCTTCACCAAGCTGTTCTCAGCCGTGCTCAGCTGGCTGGAGATCATTCCCCGGGCCAGGCCGGCCTGGCGGACCTTGTCGAACGGCTCGGCGCCGAACTCCTGCTTGGCGTGGCGGTAGAGCCCCGAGGTCCGGTAGCCCTGCAGGAATTCGTAGCTCGGCCGCACCACCCTGGCAAGGAGCAGGCAGCCCAGGCCCTCCGTCGTCATGGCCCGTCGTGGCACCTCGGCTGACCCGTATTCGGTGGTGACGAGGTCGATCCAGTCCCAGTCCAGGCCGCTGTCAATACCGGAGGCGAGCCCCCGTTCCTGCCAGCCGTCCCCGGGGAAGGACAGCAGCCAGCGGAGGATTCGGGCGGTACCGCGCGACCGCTCCGCGCGCTTGCCCCTGCTGCGCTTGCTCGTCGCCGGCGGAAAGGTCGTCAGCGACGGCAACAGCTCCAGAACGCCCTCGACCGAGAGATCGTCGAACGGACCGCGGTCGGCGGCGAGCATCTGCTGGTAGCCGAGGGCTTCTCGTGGTGAGGGAGTGTAATCCGTTGGGTCGATGGTGGTCACGGTCATCGGGGAAGGCCTCCGAACAGCACGGCCAGGTCGTCGGCCTCGTAGCCGACGGCGATCGGTGGCGGGGCCTGCTGGGCGCGAAGTTCGCGCTCGGCCAGGTGCTCAGCGACGCGGCGGATCACCTGTGCTTCGTCTTCCAGGAGGTAGACGTCCGCAGTGGTGCTCAGGTGGACGTGACCGAGGATGGTCTGCACGTCGAGCAGGGTCAGGTTCTTGTCCCGGCTCATGCGCAGGGCGGCGGTATGCCGGAGGTCGTGCATCGTGTAGTTGGTGCCCAGGACAGCGTTGATCCGGCGGAACACCGCCCGCAGAGCCTCGTAGTTCATCGGCTGAAGCCGCAGTCCAGCTCCGCGGTCACGGCGTCGAAGCGTCCACCAGATCGGATCGTTCGGCTCCAGCGGGACGAGTTCCGCCAGGTAAAGGCGGAGCCAGACGAACGAGTCCGGGCTGGCCGGCAGCCATTGCGCGTCGTCGCTGCCCTTACGGCTGACTCGCACCAGCTGGTCGCCCCAGTCCAGGTCGACGCCCCGGATCCCGAGTACCTCGCTGGCCCGGGCCGCGTTGCTGATGTCCAACGAGAGGATCGCTCGGTCGCGGTTGGAGCGCAGGGCGCCGAAGAGGTCGTTCCACCGCTCGTCGGGGATCTCACGCGGTCTGGCCTTGGGGATCTTGGGGTTGTACCGGATCCGGCCCTCGGGCCGGAAGGAGTCCAGTGGATTGTGGTGAGCGTGCGGGCGCCCACCCCTGCGATCGAGCGGCACCGGGTTGACCAGCGGGCTGTGCCCGGCCTCGATCCAGAACTCGTAGAAGCTGCGGACGACCGCATTGCTGTGCCGGATCGTCCGGGTCTGGTACCGATCTCCGGGGTTCCGCTTGCGGGTGATCGGGTTGACCGTCCCCGCGGTGGACGCGGACTTCGTCCGTGGCGAGTTGCGCGGCTTGGTCGTCTGCTTCAGCCAGAGCACCAGGTCCCGCACTTCCGCCGACGTGGCCCTGTCCCACTCGACCTGAACAACGCGCAGCCACCGCCACCACCGCAGCAACGCGTACGCGTAACTGCGTACAGATCCGGGCCGGTTCCGGGCGACAAAGTCCCGCAGGTACCGCCGAACGGGCTCGACCGGCACACCCCCCGGATCGACCACGAGCCAGGGGACCACGCCGTCCGACGGCACGACCTTGCCCCACCTGGGCAGACGGATCGAACCGAGATCCCGTTCCACCTCATCCAACGACCTCACGCAGCTCTCCTTCTATTCTCTGCCTGAGATCTACCGGTCAGCCCCTGCTTGACCGCTCCACCGCCTCGGAGTGTCGTTCAGTAGTCCGGTCAACAGAGACACCGCCCGCCACCAGGTCAACCACGCTCAGGTCGAACGCGGCCGCCAGGCCCGCGAGAACTTCGAGCAGACCAGTCCCGTCGCACCGGCCGTCAAGCAGATCAACCGCACGGTCGAGTTCCTGGACCTGGTCACCGCCTGCCACTCCTTCGTCGCCGCGGCCGGCCGGGCCGTCCCGGGATTGCGGGACCGCCAGCTGACCGAGGACGAACATCGTCCACCAGAACATCGCCAAGGTGCGAGCCACCCTCGACTGGATCGAGAACGCCGTCGACACCGGCAAGGTCGACATGGACGACGAGCTCGCCGCCCTTCTCCGAGGCCAGTAGCCATGCCCCGCGCCTCACGGCGCCGGGGCGACGCCGCTCTGCGGCACGCCGACACCCTCCGGTTCGTGCTCTTCGAAGCACGCCCGGCCGGACTCCTCTTCCACCAGCTCACCCGCGCCAGCGACCTCACCCCCAGCCAGGCGAGGTCCGGACTCGCCGCCCTGCGGGACGTCATCGCGGACCAGGGATGGCCCCCGCTGATCTGGAGCAGGTCCGACGGCTACCAGATCGGAGCCGAACGGGCCGCTCTGGAAGCCTACGAACGAAAGGTGATCAAGGAGAAGCTCACCGAGTTCCGCCGGTTCATCACCGGCACCGTGGCACCCCACGCTGCCGCCCACCCGGGTGACAAGTGGGTCCGCCACATCACCGCCCAGCTCAACTCGATCGAGTCCACCCTCGACCTCGTCAACAGCTACTGACCCCTTCGCTGCCCGGTGCCCGGCCTTCGGCCGGGCACCGGGCAGCACCGGTTTGAAGGCCAGCCGCCATGCGCCGACGCTGCTACCCCTCCGACACCACCGACGCCGAATGGGCCTTGCTCGAACACCTGCTGCCCGTCCCTGCCTGCGAGACCCCCACCGGCGGCCGGCCCGAGAAGCACGACCGGCGCGAGATCGTCGACGCGATCCGCTACGTCGTCGACACCGGCTGCAAGTAGCGGGCCCTGCCAGCGGACTACCCGCCCTGGCGGACCGTCTGGGGCTTCATGGCACGCTGGGCCGCCCGCGGCATCATCAACCAGATCCGTGATGTCCTCGCCCAACGGATCCGCCGCGACATGGGCAAAGGCCCCCGCGCGGTCGCCACCGTCATCGACTCCCAGTCCGTCAAAGCCGCCGAAACCGTCGGCCCTGACTCGCGCGGCTACGACGCGGGCAAAAAGATCAACGGTCGCAAACGCCACATGGTCGTCGACACCCGCGGCCTGCCCCTGCTCGTCATGGTCACCCCCGCCGACCTCCACGACAGCCACGCGGCCAAGGAAGTCCTCTTCCGCCTCCGCCTCATGCACCCCGAGATCACCATCGTCTGGGCAGACTTCGCCTACGCGGGCAAGCTCGTGACCTGGGCAAAGAAGTACCTCAACCTGACGATCAAGACCGTCAGCAGACCCAAGGACACCTCCGGCTTCGTCATCTTGTCCCGCCGCTGGGTAGTGGAACGGACCTGGTCCTGGATGATGCGGGCCCGCCGACATGTGCGCGACTACGAACGGCTCGTCCAGCACTCCGAAACCCTCATCACCTGGGCCGCCATCACCCTTATGACCCGCCGCATCACCAAGGCACGCAAGCCCCCCGAGCGGTTCTCACCCCTGTTCTGAGCAGGCAGTCAGGATTCTGTGACCTTCGTGCTGACCGGGGGCAGGGCCCAAGGTTCCAGCGTTCCGTCACAGAGCTCGGCCAGGAATTGCACTACTCCACCTTCGTAGTGCCACCAGCCCCCGTTCCGAGACGCGACAGTGACTTGCCATTGCTGCGGGCTGTGCTCGATGGAGCTCCACAAGAACCGGTCGCCCTCATACGACTCACCCCAGGGCAGCAAGCCGCCGGGCGCCGGATAAGGGTGGCGCAGGTCGGCGGCATCATCAGAGTCCCACCAGTCCCGATCGTTCCGCATGGCCCTAAAGCGATGAATCTCCCTGCCCGGGTCGGGAAGGCTGACGCGGAGGAAGTTATCGAGGGCGAACGCGGGATACCGCTCGGCCAGGCACTTGAAGTCGGCAGGCAAGATGACGCCGAGGCCATCCTCGATGACACTCCAGTCAAACCTCACCGGCTCCGGCCTGCGGTGACCTACGAGCCCAGGAACAGCGCCCTCCAACGTGGCGATCGCCTCGTCAGGATCAAGAATCCTGCGGACCGGAGCCTGAGTGCCGATGAAGTCGTCATCAATCATGGCGAGCAGCGTGCCAGATCGCTCCGACAAGCAGTTCAGCCAGGTCCTTCAGGATGGACCACAACCCACACGCAGGGCACCCCAAGGGCGTCAGATCGTCCGGGCTCGGGCAGCTCCAGATTGCAAACAGGCAATGAGTTTTGATCCGTGTCGTCGGCGTAGGTCAGTTCCGGATCTGGCTGGGCTCGAAGCCAAACTGGGCCGCCGTCCGCTTGGTGGTTTGGGGTGTTTAGGGCACGGGATCGGTCGTGGTGCCGTCTGGTGCCGTGAAGGTGATTGTGGAGATCTGGCAGGAACTGCTGCTGAGGCTGGAAACCCATGCGGACAGGGTGGAGTCGACGCCCGCAGGGGGCTGGGCTCTGGGGGCGGGCATGACGCCGCAGAGGTCCGCCGTGTAGGTCGCGGACATTCTGGTGAGGGTGATCCTGCGTTGAAGCTTGTCTCTCCTAGCCCGGGTGGCGCGGCGGTCGGCTTGGAGGCGGCGGTTGACGCGTGACCAGGCCCGCAGCCAGTTCTCGTGGCCGGAGAGGGGGACGCCCAGAGCTGCCAGGAGCGCACGGAGCTGGTCTCTGGAGCTGGGAAAGCGCTGTCGGGACAGGATCTGGTGCACGGTGTTGCGGGGAACCCGGATGCTGTCGGTGCTGTTGCGGGTGCGCCGTTCGATCTCCCGGCAGGACGGGGCGCCGGCGTCCAGGTGCAGGTTGCGCAGGGCTGCGCCCATGTCGGCCTCGTCTTGGATCTGCCGGACAGCGGGTGCCGGTTTGCGGAGGTTTCCCGCGGCTCGCTCCTTGGCCGCGGCCTTCCATAACGCGAGGAGCGGGCCGGGGTCGGTGTCGCAGGCCCGCGCGTATGCGGTGACGGCTTCCTGGGTGGGCAGGGTCTTGCCGGAAGCGGCGCGTTGCAGGGTCGGGCGGCTGAAGCCGGGGGACCTTGCGGCCAGCTCGCTGTAGGTGAGGTGCGTTGCGTGTCGCGTGCTCCGAAGCCCCAGGGCGAGGCGCCCCAGGGCCCGGTATGGGTGCGACACGGGCTGTTCGGGCCGGCCCACGTCTCGTGTTTCCTCAGCTGGGGGAGTTGAGGAGGTTCCTGATCACCTCGCGTGCGGGCTTGGCGCTGGCGAGTCGTCCGGACAGCGCGCCGGCGGTGCCGGCTCCGGCGACCAGGAGCAGGGCATCGGTGATCGGGGTTCCGGTGGCCGTGAGCGCGGTGGCGCAGAGGGTGGCGACGGTGACCGCGACCGCGTTGCCGGCTGGGGTGGGCCCGTGGTCGGCTGCTGATGAGGACATGGATTTTCCTTACCTTGCTGGGGCGTCCGTCGCGCGACGGACACCGTGTGGGGACGGGAAGTCCCTTTTGGTTCCAACCTGTTCGCTTGCCCGCAGCGTCTGGCGCCGCTGTGTGGCGAGATCATCCTGGCACTCTCCGCATGCCGACTGTGACCGTGTGCGGTGGTTGGTTCACCGTGGTCCCGCTCCGGCTGGGGGTGGCCCACCTGCGGAATATGTTCATCCGAGTGATGTGATAGTCGGCCACCTGCGCGGATGGTCAGCCGTCTGTGCCGTTATGGCCTGGGGTGTGACCCATGGTGATGGTGTGGGGGTGGTTTGGCTCGTATCCGTCCCGGCGGTCCTTGCCCTGTTCGCGGTTGGCTGCAACCATCGAGAGACGCCTGGGGTAACCCGGCGACAGACCCTGACCTGCTACCGGTTCCAACCGCTGCATCACCAGGGGAAATCCGCACGATCGCGCTGGCGCGCGAGTGTGCCAACAGAGCCGGCGCCCCACGGGGCCCGGCTCTTGGCACTGGTACCCGCTTACGGCCCGGCACGCGGAACCTGGCAGGACAGAGGATCGGCCGCCGCTGCCCCGGCTGGTGCTGCCCCGGGAGGGGCGCATCGTTCCTGCGGCGAATCCGCTGCTCCGGCGGAGTGGACACCGCTGCTTGGGGCCACTTTGACGACGGCCGGGGCGGTATCACCGGGCGGTGATCAAGAACCTTCGCCGCGGCCTCGCCGCCACCGCCCTGGCCTTCGCCGCCCTCGCTCCCGCCCCCTGTGGCGCACGCCGACGAGTACACGCTCACGGAGGCCATCACCTCCCTCCCGGTCGCCGAGGAGATCCGCGACGGCTACAAGCGCGAGCTCTACCCGCACTGGAAGGACGACGACAAAAACGGCTGCACGGCCCGCAGCGACGTACTGATCGCCGAGGCGATCGAGGCCCCGACGGTCGGCGCCGGCTGCACCCTGACCGGAGGTGTGTGGCACTCGTATGACGACGACGTCATGGTCTCCGGCTCCTCCGGAGCCGGGAATACCGCACGGTTCGAATGACGCTCCCCGCCAGCTGGCGGCTACGGCTGGACCACGGAGCGGCGCCGCCGGTATGCCAACGACCTCGGCTCAGACGTCACCCTGGTCGGTGTCTCTGTCCGCTCGAACAGGCAGAAGAGCGACCAGGACCCGGCTACATGGATGCCGGCCCCGGCCGTGCACTGCCGGTATATCGGCGAGTGGGTGGCCACCAAGCACCGCTGGAGCCTCGCGGTGGACCAGGCCGAGCGGGAGGCACTGCTGCGGTACGCGGCGGACTGTCCGAACGCGACGCTGGCCTTCGAGCGGGCGTCCTGACCACCGGCTAGCACCAGCTCTCTGACCGACCCTGCGCGGGTCGCCACCACCCGGTGGCGGGCCGCGCAGTCGTGTGTCCGGGACCGGCACACCCCCGCAGGGGTGAATTTCCCCTCGCGTACGTGAGCGCGGATCTGGCGGTGTGGGCCCAACGAGCCACGAAGCAACAGGTATCGACAGATATCGGGATGTTCAGGGATGTTTCCGGCGCGGCCCGATGGTCGGGCCGCCGTGATGTGCGATTGAGGTGCGTTTCGATGTCGAGGCAGCAGCGTGAGGTGTACGACGAGAGCCAGGCCGCGGGCAGGCTGCGGGTGCCCCTGGCCGCCTGGCGGTGGGCGGTCGGCTCGGGCCTGGTCCCGCCGGCGGACGCTGGCCCGGGACTGTGGTCGCGGGCGGTGGTGGAGGCTGCCGACCCGGAGGCGGTCCGGGCGGCGCTGCGGGGCCCGGTCGGTGCCGGGGTGGCGGCGGACCGGCTGACGGAGGCTCTGGGGGAGCCGTTGCGGTGCCGGACGAGGGTGACCGCTGCGGCGGTCGGGCACCTCGCCGGAGCCGGCCTGTTGGTCCGCCTCGGCGGGGACGCCGAGTTCCCCCACGTCCACCCGGACCAGGTGGCCGCCCTCGCGCGCCGCCGGAACCTGCCCGCCCTGCTCGACCGGCACGTGCCCCTGGGCCCAGACCAGAGCGCGGTGCGCTTGGGCGTCCGCCGCGTCGACTTCGACCAGGTCGTCAGGCTCGGCTGGGTCGCCCCGGCCGGATCGGTGGAGATCGACTACAAGCATCACGGCGGCGTCACCACGGTGCCGCTGTACAGCGCCGAGGACGTCGCCCTGCTCCCCGTCGTCCGCCCCCTGGTCGACTGGCGGGCGGTGTACGCCGCCCCTGCGGGCCGCCGCTCCCCGCTCGCCGCCCTCGCCCCGGTTGTCCCGGGCCAGGACCGGGCGCTGCTGGGGAGGTGGCGCGGATGGCCCGGGTCGGCCGGGCCGCAGTGATGAACTGGCGCCGCCGACACGCCGACTTCCCCGCCCCGGCCGGTGGCACGGAGATGCATCCGCAGTTCGACCGGGCGGCGGTGGTCGCGTGGCTGCTCGCTCACGACAAGATCGGCGTTCCCGTCGGCATGCCGTCAGCGTCGCTGGTCGTGGTCGGCGCCGGGCGCCGTACGTCCCGGTTCCGGCTCGATGGTCCGCACCTGGTCCTGGCCGACAACGCCGAGGGCGAGGACCAGTTGTCCGGTTGGTCCACGGACGCCGACGCTGACGCGCTGGCCGAGCTGGCGGCCGAGCATTTCGGGGCGTCGGTGGGCCGGCTGACGGCTCCGGGTACGGGGCCGTTGGCGGTGCTGGGGGAGGTGCGGGTGATCGAGCGGTTCCGGTCGGGGTCGGGCGGCCTGCGGGTGACGCTGGCCTGGCCCGCCGGCCTGCGGGGCACCGCAGAGGGGACGGCGGGCGGGGTGGTCCGGCACGGCGTTCCGTACGCCAGCTCGGCGCAGGGGTGCGCGTGCCGCCGGTACGACTGCGGGGGCCTGGTCCCGGAGTCCTGGTGCGAGGACCACGGGGACGCAGCCGGCCCGGCGATGGCGTGGCACCCTAGCGGCGGGATCCGCTGCGTCGAACTGGCCCGCGGGGCCTCGGAGTCGGTGCCTTCAGCGTGACGGAACAGCAGGCGGGGGCCGCCACCACCTGGTGGCGGCCCCCGCACTGCGCCCGTGCCGGCACCCCGGCGGCTAGGGCCGGGTGGCGGCGCGGGCCTTGACGATGAGGCGTTCGGCGGTGCGGGTGTGATTCAGAGCGCAAGCGAACGGCCGTGATGTGACGGGAGTTCACCCGCACGGCGGACGCAGACGGACAGCCGGCCATCCCGGGCCGGGGACGGGACGCAGCAGGGGCTGCAAGGCCGCGCGCGGGCCGGTGGCAGGGGTTTCTCTGGGGCGTGGCCCACGGCTGCCACACGGCGTGCCGCGTGCCGCCCTCCGGGCCCTGGCGGGCCCTGCGGGCGAATCGCCGGGCGCCCTTCGGGCGCGTTCACCGGCGATTCGGTCCGCTGCACGGACCGCCCTGCCCCGTTCCGGGGCAGGGTTTTTGGCCCTGCGCCTTCGGCGCGCACCGGGCCAAAAAGCACGCGGCCCACCGCGCGGCCTCCTGGGACACGCCCCACAAGAGCCGAACCGGAAGGCCGCCCCATGGCTATGTAGGTGAGTTTCGGGTTCTGGCACACATTCCGTGAACGATCTTGGCTCGGGCTCCACCAGCCGCTCGTGACATCCAATCCGCGCAGGTCATGTGGTGCGCACTTTCCTGCTGGTGGGGAGCCAGCAAGATCGTTCACGGAATGTGCGCCAGAACCCCGATCTCGGTTCTCACCCGGCTGCCGTGGTGCCAGGCCCAGGTACTCGCACACCGCCGCAAGGTCCTGAGCTTTCACGTTGGCCCATGGCGCTTCAGCGACCGCCTCGCGAACCTTGAACGGCGGCACTGATGGGGCTCTTTGGAAAGTCGGCCTGTACCTCACCCCCCCTTGGCGGGGCGCGCGGTCTCGCCCGGTGGCGGGTGCACTCGCGGGTACCAGAACCGGTGGTGCGACATGGCGGCCGACCGGCCACGGCCTGGCCGTGGGGACGGGGGAGGACCTGCGGGCCGACGTGGCGTCCGTGGACCGGGTCGGGCCGCGTAGGAGACGCCGGCTCGGACGGGTGAAGCAAGTTGCGAGGGCAGTGCCGATTTCTCCGATCGTGTGTGTGGTGGTGCGTCCCCAGCAAACATGTACTCCATTCGGGTGACGCGGCGGTGGGTGACGGGTGGTGGTTTTCGGGGGACAGGCGTTTCCCGTGACCGCAGCTGATCGGTTCCGAGCGGACTGCGCTGCTTGTGGCGCGGTTCGGTGTGCACGGGTGGGGTATGGCGGGCCGGACCGGGTGCGAACCGGTGGGCGGCGTACCGCTTTTCATGCCGGTGAATGATTGTCAGGCCTGTGGCCCAGGTGGTTACGTTCCGGCTCCGGACAGCCGAAAGGTCCCGAGGGTTGCACCCCTCGGGACCCGGCACGTCCGGCACACACGAACAACCTAGGAGACTCGCGTGATTGAACGCGCATTTCGGCAGCGCATGAGCCCGCTGCCGATGACGGCCGACGTTACCATTCCGCTCCCGCCGCAAGTCCAAACGGGAATTCTCAGCATTCTTTCGGTGGGTGCCCGCTGGGGCTCGCTCCTCACGGCGGCCGCTCTGGCGGCCGTGGTGTCGAAAGGTGCGCCGCCTGAGCTGATGCTGACCGCGGCCCCGGCCATCCTCGCCGACCGGACCTGCGTGTCCTACTGGCGTATCCGCCGCAGCTGAGACGGGCGGGCCCGGCCGGAATACCAGTCCGGGCCCGCACTCCCACATTCGCTGTTGGCCGGCACCGGTTGCTCTGTTCGGAGTGACCCGATCCGGCCAATGGCTCACCGCCGTGATTTTCGCAGACGTGACTGCCTGGGGTACTGATGTCCGACCCGGCCTTCCGGCACACCGACCGCCCACCGCGCAACCCGCCCACATCCCCACCCCGCCCAGCCACCCGCACCGGGGATGAATCCGATCCCGCGGCCCACGTGGCCTACGAGGCGTTCTGCTCCAAGTACCGGCCGCTCTACGCCCGCTACGCGGCCGCCCGCCTGCGCAGCGCCTGCCGTGGCGCCGACCTCGCCGACACCGTCCTGTCGGATGTCGCCCGGTCCTGGCCCGCCGCGCTGACCTGCCCCTCCCCAGCAGCCCTGGTCTGGAAACTCCTCACCGGCGAGGTGGAAGCCACCGCCCAACGCCGCGCCCGGCCAGCCCTGCTGCCCTGCTCACAGGCAGACACGCTCATCCTGCGCCACCGCCTCGGGCTCGCTCCTGAAGCAGCCGCCGAGGTCATGGGCATTTCACCCAGCGAGTTCTCCAGCCTCCACCAGGCGGCCCTGCGCGCACTGGCCGCGACGCCGTGAATTCACCTGGCATATTCAACAAATGATGGCACCGGCACACCCTTGCCCAAGCGAACGCGACCCCGATACGACACGGGGTGCGCGGGCATCAAAACGGCGCGGCTTGTTTGCGCCGCGTGCACCACCACGACATAAATGCAGTCTGGTGCGCAGCTATCGAATACCCCTAGCATGTGGCGCTACTCGACGGCCGGAACTGCGGTGTGGCAGACCGGCACCTTCCGGGAGCTGACCACCCCCCATGATCGACCTCACCAGGCCCAGCTACGCCCGCATGTACGACTACCTCATCGGCGGAACCGACAACTACCCCGCCGACCGCGACGCCTGTGAAGGCCTGCTGCGCATCGCCCCCACCATGGCGCAGCTCGCCCAGAGCAACCGCGCCTTCCTCGTCCGCGCCGTCCGATACCTGGCCCGCGAGCGCGGAGTACGCCGCTTCCTGGACTTCGGCACCGGACTGCCCTCACGCCCCAATGTCCACGAGGTCGCCCAGGCCATCGACCCCGCCGCCTCCGTCGTCTACATCGACAACGACCCCATGGTCTGCGCCCACGGCCGCATGGTCCTGGAAGAGAACCTCCTCACCACCGCCGTCGTCGAAGCCGACATCCGCCAACTCGACACCATCTTCAGCGTCCCCCGGGTGCGCCGGCTCCTCGCCGCCAACGAGCCCGTCGCCGCACTGTTCGTATCGGTCCTGCACTGCATCGACGACGACGCCGACCCCTGGAGCCTGGTCCGCGAGGTCGCTGCCCGGCTGCCCTCAGGCAGCTTCATCGTCATCTCCCACCTGGCCAGCGACGACCCCACCCTGCGTGAAGACCTCACCGCCTTCATGCAACGCACCATCACCGGATGGGGACGCGTCCGCTCCACCGCCGACATCGGCCGCTTCTTCCAGGAAATGAACCTCCAAGAGCACCCGCAGCCCGTCGAAGTCTCCACCTGGAACCCCGACACCGACCTGCTCCTGCACCCCTACAGCCGCGACTGGATCGAATACGGCGGCGTCGCCCAAACCCGCTAGCCCTAGACGAGCCGCTTGATCCGCTCGTCCAAAAAACACAGCGTCTGTTCCTTGTCGAGCGCATGCTCACGCAGCTGCTCCAGCGACGCCTTCACCGTCTCGACCCGCTCCTCCTGCAACCACGCCCCGCCGCGCCCGGCGTTCTCCTCGTAGAGCATGTCGCCGCACTGCTGCGCCGCGGGGAACTGCAGCAAGGTCAGCGACGACGTCATCGGCAGGGCTTTCTCCCAGGCCGCCGAGGGATAGACACGGATATGGATGTTCCCGCGGTTCTCGGCGAGGTTGTACAGGTGCCTCAGCTGCTCGCGCATCACCGACGGGCCACCGACCGGCCGGCTCAGTACCGCCTCGTCGATGATCGCCGTGTACACCAGAGAGGTCTTGCCGCGCAGGAGATGCTGCCGCTCCAGCCGCAGTTTACGCCGCAGGTCCACAACTGCCTGCTCCGCGGGAGTGAGACAGGGATGCTGCAGCACGGCATCCATGTAGTCGGGGACCTGCAGCAGTCCGGTCACGAACTCGCTCTGGTAGTCCGTGATCCGGTCGGCGAGCGGCTCCATGGTCACCAGATCACCGAACTGTCCGGGGACCACCCCGTCCTGTCCCGCCCACCAGGGATCGGCGGCGTCCGTCAGGATCTGATCCACCCGCTCCATCACAAGGCGGATCTCGTGCGGGTCAACCACCCCGTAGAAGCTGAGCAGGCCCTGGATGAGGGGACGGGTCAGGGTCACATCCGGGCTGCCGGTTTCGATCCGACTGATCTTGGTGTCGGAGCCCAGCGCCGCCCTCTGGGCGACCTGCTCGAGAGTCAAGCCGGCGGCCTTGCGATACCCCCGCATGCGCCCGCCCAAAAGCCGGCGGACCGTACTCGAAGGCCGGGCCTTCTTCCGGGACTCCGGAAGATCGGCCCGGCCGACCACATCCAAATGCCGTGCGGCCACGTGCGACTCCTCGTTCACGATGGCGATCATGTGCCGGAGCACATCGTGAAGTCTGCAAACCGCTGCGGCAACCCTAGGCCATGCTTTTTCAGACAGTCATGCCGTCGAACTCACCCTTCTTCGCACCATCGAGGAACGCGATCACTTCCGACGGTGTGAACACGAGAGCCGGACCGCCCGGGAACCGCGAGTTCCTCACCGCCACCTCCCCGTCGGCCAGCTGTGCAAATTCCACACAGTTCTCGAAAGGGTTGCTCGCGGAGGCCTTCCGCCACACCGCACCAGAAATCGAATCCGCTGCAATCCCGTTCGCGAAAATCCCGGTCATTGGTCTGCCCTTCCCTGGTTGACCAGCACACTTGCATGCCTGACCGTGCGAGGCGGCCCCACCGCTCACTCGAACAGGACCACCCGCTCCCACGTCCGTGAAAATTTCACGAACCCGTCAGGAAACGCAGAGCCTAGCCCGCACTGCTCCCGGGTGCCGTCCCCCACAAGAGCCCTCCCTGCGGTAGGAAAACCATTCGAATTCGTGGGTCCGCTGGCCCTCGCCACAGGCCATCTGGGAGCTCGGAAACAATGGCTCAACTGCAATGCACCTTCAGGTCAAGGAACCACTCAAAACAGGCGGCACGGCCCCCGGTCACCCGCGCGCACTACTATTTGCAACCCCCACCTATACGGCGTGCGCAAGACGTCGCACGCCCCCGGGACACTGCCCCACGCCCACCCGCACCGCCAGGTCAGCACAGCAATGCCCAGAACGACACGACGCACCACACGAGGCGGACGTCATCACCGCCGCAGTACACAGCCGCACTGGCGATGTCGGTCGCCCCCGCCCCGCAGTGGCGCGGCCACTCAGCAGCACCCAGGGCCCCCTCGTCCTCGGCCGCCACGGAGGCGACCGGACGCCTCCCCACCGTCGGCCGCCGCCAAGCACCTCACCCCGGCCGACACCGGCCACCCTCGGACCGGCGCGAGGTCCTCCTCGGCTCGGGGCACGCGCGACGGGGCGCGGCCACAGAGAAGGTCCTCGGCATCGGCGTGGACGACCCCGGGCTTCGTCGCGGACATCGCCACCCTCATCGGTAAGGACACCATCCACCGCAGCTCCTGCGGCAAGAGCCGCGACAGCGGCGCACAGTCGTGGAACGCAGCGCGAGGAGATCAAGGAAGAGGTCGACATCCGCGCCATGCCCAAGGGCACCGCCCTGCTCCTGTCCACCGGCATGAAGATTGCCCAGATCCAACTCCGCCCCTGATACGAGGAAGAGAGTCTGGGGCACATCGGCCCGCTGCCTCCTCGTCCCCTGATGTCTCGATGAAGCCTCAGTCGAGGCCCGATGGTGCCACCGATGGACCGAGCACTCCGTCGCCATCGCCCGCCTCCACGCCCTCTGGCTGGCCTGGCAAGAACTTACTGATCCTGACACCTGCGGATACGCCGGCCCCAGCACCTGGCACCGCGACCATCAAGACCCCTTGCATGCGCGAACTGCGTGCCTCGAACGGCCCCTTCCAGGGCTGCACGCAGGGCGAGCACTAGGTCCTGTCTGGAGTCCAGATCATGAGTTTGGTAGATCGCCTGCGCGCAGGGTCTTGGTCTTGATAGGCCATCAGTCATGGCA
>NZ_JAGGOW010000083.1:10057-26547 GCF_018614135.1 Streptomyces sp. ISL-66 | reverse complement strand
GGCGCCGGTCGCGGCGGCGGCCCGTACGGCGGCGGTCAGCGCGCCGGGGACGCCCGCGAGGCGCTCTCCGACGACGATGACCGCGCCGGGCAGCCGCAGCGCCTCGGCGGCCGCCTGGCCGCCGTCCTCCAGGCCGGTGCGGGACGCCAGCGCGTTCAGCCACTCGGGCTCGGTGCCGGGGGCGGCGGCCAGCAGGGTGCCGCCCGCCTTCTCCAGGCCGCGCGTGGCGAACGGGGCGAGGGCGAAGGTCCGCTGCTTGTGCTTGCGGTGGGCCTTGCGCAGCCGCAGGAAGACGCCGGGGGCCTCCTCCTCGGCCTCGATGCCGACGAGGAGCACGGCCGGGGCCGCCTCCAGCGAGGTGTTGGTGACCGCCCTGTCACCGCCGCCGAGGTCCTTGCCGATGCCCGCGACGGAGGCGGCCAGGAACTCGGCCTCCTCCGCGCTGTGCACCCGGGCCCGGAAGTCGATGTCGTTGGTGTCGAGCACGACCCGCGCGAACTTGGCGTACGCGTACGCGTCCTCGACGGTGAGGCGGCCGCCGGTCAGCACCCCGGCCCGGCCGCGGGCGGCGGCCAGTCCGTTCGCGGCGGCTTCCAGCGCCTCGGGCCAGCTCGCCGGGGCGAGGACCCCGTCGCTGCCGCGCACCAGCGGGGTGGTGAGCCGGTCGGGGCGCTGCGCGTAGCGGAAGCCGAAGCGGCCCTTGTCGCAGATCCACTCCTCGTTGACCTCGGGGTCCTCCGCGGCCATGCGGCGCAGCACCTTGCCGCGGCGGTGGTCGGTCCGGGTCGCGCAGCCGCCCGCGCAGTGCTCGCACACGCTCGGGGAGGAGACGAGGTCGAAGGGTCGGGAGCGGAACCGGTAGGCCGCCGAGGTGAGGGCGCCGACCGGGCAGATCTGGATGGTGTTGCCCGAGAAGTACGACTCGAAGGGGTCGCCCTCGCCGGTGCCGACCTGCTGGAGCGCGCCGCGTTCCAGCAGCTCGATCATCGGGTCTCCGGCGATCTCGTTGGAGAAGCGGGTGCAGCGCGCGCACAGCACGCAGCGTTCGCGGTCGAGCAGCACCTGGGTCGAGATGGGGACGGGCTTCTCGTACGTCCGCTTGTGCCCGTCGAAACGGGATTCGGCGTTGCCGTGCGACATCGCCTGGTTCTGCAGCGGGCACTCGCCGCCCTTGTCGCAGACCGGGCAGTCCAGCGGATGGTTGATGAGCAGCAGCTCCATCACCCCTCGCTGGGCCTTGTCGGCGACCGGGGAGGTCAGCTGCGTCTTGACGACCATGCCGTCGGTGCAGGTGATGGTGCAGGAGGCCATCGGCTTGCGCTGGCCCTCGACCTCGACGATGCACTGCCGGCAGGCGCCGACCGGGGAGAGGAGGGGGTGGTCGCAGAACCGGGGGATCTCGATGCCGAGCTGCTCGGCGGCCCGGATGACCAGGGTGCCCTTGGGCACGGACAGCTCGACGCCGTCGATGGTCAGGGACACCGTGTCGGCCGGCGGCACCGCGGCCTCGCCGCCACCGGCGGGGGCGTTCGTGGTGACGGTCATGCGTTCACCTCGGAGTTCTTCATCGGACCGTCAGCCCAGAGGGTCGACTTCTTGGGGTCGAAGGGGCAGCCCTTGCCCGTGATGTGCTGCTCGTACTCCTCGCGGAAGTACTTGAGCGAGGAGAAGATCGGGCTGGCGGCTCCGTCACCAAGCGCGCAGAACGACTTGCCGTTGATGTTGTCGGCGATGTCGTTCAGCTTGTCGAGGTCGGACATGACGCCCTTGCCGGCCTCGATGTCGCGCAGCAGCTGGACCAGCCAGTACGTCCCTTCGCGGCAGGGCGTGCACTTGCCGCAGGACTCGTGGGCGTAGAACTCGGTCCAGCGGGTCACCGCCCGCACCACGCAGGTCGTCTCGTCGAAGCACTGCAGGGCTTTGGTGCCGAGCATGGATCCGGCCGCGCCGACGCCCTCGTAGTCCAGGGGGACGTCCAGGTGCTCGTCCGTGAACATGGGGGTGGAGGAGCCGCCGGGGGTCCAGAACTTCAGCCGGTGGCCGGGGCGGATGCCGCCGCTCATGTCGAGCAGCTGGCGCAGCGTGATGCCGAGCGGGGCCTCGTACTGGCCGGGGCCCACGACGTGGCCCGACAGCGAATACAGCGTGAAGCCGGGGGACTTCTCGGTCCCCATCGACTTGAACCAGTCCTTGCCCTTGTTCAGGATCGCGGGAACCGAGGCGATGGACTCCACGTTGTTGACGACAGTGGGGCACGCGTAGAGCCCCTCCACGGCGGGGAAGGGGGGACGCAGCCGGGGCTGGCCGCGCCGGCCTTCGAGGGAGTCGAGGAGGGCCGTCTCCTCGCCGCAGATGTACGCGCCCGCTCCCGCGTGCACGGTGATGTCGAGCTTCAGCCCGCTCCCGAGGATGTTCTCCCCGAGGTAGCCGGCCTCGTACGCCTCGCGCACCGCCTCGTGCAGCCGCCGCAGTACCGGCACGACCTCGCCGCGCAGGTAGATGAAGGCGTGCTCCGAGCGGATGGCGTAACAGGCGATGATCATTCCCTCGATGAGGGAATGCGGATTGGCGAAGAGGAGGGGGATGTCCTTGCAGGTTCCCGGCTCCGACTCGTCCGCGTTCACGACGAGGTAGTGCGGCTTTCCGTCGCCCTGCGGGATGAACTGCCACTTCATTCCGGTGGGGAAGCCCGCGCCGCCGCGCCCGCGCAGACCGGAGTCCTTCACGTAGGCGATGAGGTCGTCCGGGGTCATCGCGAGTGCCTTGCGCAGGCCCTCGTAGCCCTCGTGGCGCCGGTAGGTCTCCAGCGTCCACGACTGCGGCTCGTCCCAGAACGCCGACAGCACGGGTGCCAGCAGCTTCTCCGGGCTGGTGCCGTTCTCGTGCGTCTCAGCGGTCACCGTCATCACTCCCCCTCCTCGGTGGCGGTCTCGGCACGCTGGTGCACGACCTTGCCGAGCTGCGGTGACTCTCCGCGCGCGATGCGCAGGCCGATCAGCGAGGCGTGGCCGGCGCCGCCGCTCGCCTCCACGGCGCCCGCGCGCTCGTCCGGGAAGCCCGCCAGGATCCGCGCGGTCTCCTTGTACGTGCACAGCGGCGCGCCCCGGGTCGGCTCGACCGGGCGGCCGGCCAGCAGGTCGTCCACCATGGCCTTGGCGGACTCGGGGGTCTGGTTGTCGAAGAACTCCCAGTTGACCATCACCACGGGGGCGTAGTCGCAGGCCGCGTTGCACTCGATGTGTTCGAGCGTGACCTTGCCGTCCGGGGTGGTCTCGTTGTTGCCGACCCCGAGGTGCTCCTTGAGCTCCTCGAAGATGGCGTCGCCGCCCATGACCGCGCACAGGGTGTTCGTGCAGACGCCGACCTGGTAGTCGCCCGAGGCCTTGCGCCGGTACATCGTGTAGAAGGTGGCCACCGCGGTGACCTCGGCGGTCGTCAGGCCCAGCACCTCGGCGCAGAACCGGATGCCGGTCCGCGAGACGAAGCCCTCCTCCGACTGGATGAGGTGGAGCAGCGGCAGCAGCGCGGAGCGGCTGTCGGGGTAGCGGGCGATGACCTCGGCGGCGTCGGCCGCGAGCCTCGCGCGTACCTCGGCCGGGTAGTCGGGGGCCGGCAGCTGGGGCATGCCCAGGCTGGTCGACTGGCTGGCGCTCATCGGTCGACGCCTCCCATCACGGGGTCGATGGAGGCGACGGCGACGATGACGTCGGCGACCTGGCCGCCCTCGCACATCGCGGCCATGGCCTGCAGGTTGGTGAAGGACGGGTCGCGGAAGTGGACCCGGTAGGGGCGGGTGCCGCCGTCGGAGACCACGTGGACGCCGAGTTCGCCCTTGGGGGACTCGACCGCCGCGTACGCCTGCCCGGCCGGCACCCGGAAGCCCTCGGTCACCAGCTTGAAGTGGTGGATGAGGGCCTCCATGGAGGTGCCCATGATGTTCTTGATGTGGTCGAGCGAGTTGCCGAGGCCGTCCGGGCCCATCGCGAGCTGCGCGGGCCAGGCGATCTTCTTGTCGGCGACCATCACCGGGCCCGGTTCGAGGCGGTCCAGGCACTGCTCGACGATCCGCAGGGACTGGCGCATCTCCTCCAGGCGGATCAGGAACCGCCCGTAGGAGTCGCAGGACTCGGTGGTCGGCACGTCGAACTCGTAGTTCTCGTAGCCGCAGTACGGGTCGGACTTGCGCAGGTCGTGCGGAAGGCCGGCGGAGCGCAGGATCGGGCCGGTGGCGCCGAGCGCCATGCAGCCGGTGAGGTCGAGGTAGCCGACGTCCTGCATGCGGGCCTTGAAGATGGGGTTTCCGGTGGCGAGCTTGTCGTACTCCGGCAGGTTCTTCTTCAGGGTCTTCACGAGCTCGCGGAGCTGGTCGACCGCGCCCGGGGGCAGGTCCTGGGCGAGGCCGCCGGGGCGGATGAACGCGTGGTTCATGCGCAGTCCGGTGATCAGCTCGAAGACGTCGAGGATCAGCTCGCGGTCGCGGAACCCGTAGATCATGATCGTGGTCGCCCCCAGCTCCATGCCGCCGGTGGCGATGCACACCAGGTGGGAGGAGAGCCGGTTGAGCTCCATCAGCAGGACGCGGAGGACGGTGGCGCGGTCCGGGATCTGATCGGTGATGCCGAGCAGCTTCTCGACGCCCAGGCAGTACGCGGCCTCGTTGAAGAACGGGGTCAGGTAGTCCATGCGCGTGACGAAGGTGGTGCCCTGCGTCCAGTTCCGGTATTCGAGGTTCTTCTCGATGCCGGTGTGGAGGTAGCCGATGCCGCAGCGGGCCTCGGTGACCGTCTCACCGTCGATCTCCAGGATCAGCCGGAGCACTCCGTGGGTGGACGGGTGCTGGGGACCCATGTTGACGACGATGCGCTCGTCGTCCGCGCGGGCCGCGGACTGGACGATCTCGTCCCAGTCGCCGCCGGTGACGGTGTAAACGGTGCCTTCGGTCGTCTCGCGCGCGGCGGCCGGGTCGGCGGAGGCGTGGTTCGAAGTGGACATCAGCTGTACGACCTCCGCTGGTCGGGAGCCGGGATCTGGGCGCCCTTGTACTCGACGGCGATGCCGCCGAGCGGGTAGTCCTTGCGCTGCGGGAAGCCCTGCCAGTCGTCCGGCATCATGATCCGGGTGAGGGCCGGGTGCCCGTCGAAGACCAGGCCGAAGAAGTCGTACGTCTCGCGCTCGTGCCAGTCGTTGGTCGGGTAGACCGAGACGAGCGAGGGGACGTGCGGGTCGCTGTCCGGGACGGACACCTCCAGCCGCAGGATCCGGCCGTGGGTGAGCGAGCGCAGGTGGTAGACGGCGTGCAGCTCGCGGCCCTTGTCCGCCGGGAAGTGCACCCCGCTGACGCCGGTGCAGAGCTCGAAGCGCAGGGCCGGGTCGTCGCGCAGGGTCTTCGCCACGAGGGCCAGGTGTTCGCGGGCGATGTGGAGGGTGAGCTCGGCCCGGTCGACGACGACCTTCTCGATGGCGTTCTCGGGGACCAGGTCCTGCTCCTCCAGCGCCCCTTCGAGCTCGTCGACGACCTCGTCGAAGTACGAGCCGTAGGGGCGGGCGCTCTCGCCGGGCAGGGCCACGGTCCGCACGAGGCCGCCGTAGCCGCTGGTGTCGCCGGCGCCGGCGGCGCCGAACATGCCCTTGCGGACGCCGATCACCTCGGGTCCGGCGGAGCCGCGGGGGGCGGGCACGTTGTTGCCGTTGCCGTTGCCGGTCGGGGGGCCGTTCTGCACGGCCGGGTCGTCGCTCACCGCAGGAGCCCCTTCATCTCAATGGTGGGGAGGGCCTTGAGGGCCGCCTCCTCCGCCTCTCGGGCCGCCTCTTCCCGGTTCACGCCGAGCTTGGATCCCTGGATCTTCTGGTGAAGCTTGAGGATCGCGTCGAGCAGCATCTCGGGGCGGGGCGGGCAGCCGGGCAGATAGATGTCCACGGGCACGATGTGGTCGACGCCCTGGACGATCGCGTAGTTATTGAACATTCCGCCTGAAGAGGCACAAACACCCATAGAGATGACCCACTTGGGAGCGGGCATCTGGTCGTACACCTGCCGCAGCACCGGCGCCATCTTCTGGCTGACCCGGCCCGCCACGATCATCAGGTCGGCCTGGCGCGGGGATCCGCGGAAGACCTCCATGCCGAAGCGGGCCAAGTCGTACCGGCCCGCTCCGGTGGTCATCATCTCGATGGCGCAGCAGGCCAGGCCGAAGGTCGCGGGGAAGACGGATGACTTGCGCACCCAGCCCGCGGCCTGTTCGACGGTGGTCAGCAGAAAGCCGCTCGGCAGCTTCTCTTCCAGTCCCATGGAAATTCAGCCCCTCAGTCCCATTCCAGGCCGCCGCGGCGCCACACGTAGGCGTAGGCGACGAAGACGGTGAGCACGAAGAGGAGCATCTCGACGAGCCCGAAGATCCCCAGCGAGTCGAAGGTGACCGCCCAGGGGTAGAGGAAGACAACCTCGATGTCGAAGACGATGAAGAGCATCGCCGTCAGGTAGTACTTGATGGGGAAGCGCCCGCCGCCGGCCGGCACGGGAGTGGGCTCGATGCCGCACTCGTACGCTTCAAGTTTTGCCCGGTTGTACCGTTTTGGACCGATCAGCGTGGCCATGACCACGGAGAAGATCGCAAACCCTGCGCCGAGGGCGCCGAGCACGAGGATGGGCGCGTACGCATTCACGCTCCTCGCTCCTTCCAGTCGTCCTTGACCGTTGGACCGCTGCGCCGGCACCGAGTGCACCGCCTCGCGAAGATCACGCCGTGATCGAGCGCTTGCATGTGAGGCAGTTCACAAGCCGGACTCGTGCGCATCCTATGCCTGCCCGTCTGTGATCTGCGACACGGGTTGCAACAACGACTTTGTGATCTCCACCACCCGACGAACGATCATGAAGTCCGATGAGCGGTGATCTTCATACACGAAGCATCCACATGATCACCAAAGGTGACATCCGCCCCTGTAGCCGCAGGTGGAAGGCCTGTCGCTCTATCAAATCGTGGCCACTGCACGCAAATTGGCCTGGCGGTGCGCGCGATGATAAAGGGACCGGCGTCCCCCGGTCGGGGGAGCCCTCGCGTACGGGGGTGGACGCGTGCGCGCGTTCACGAAGTGGGGCGGCGGGTCCGGAGGGGAAACGAACGGCGGGTCCGGATGTGAGGCGGACGGCGGGTCCGGATGTGAGGCGGACGGAAGTCTGGGCAGGAGGTCCCGTGGGAGCGGCCGGCGACTGCCCGGCGGCGCGGCGCCGGACCGGCGGCGGGGCGACACCGATCGGCGGCGGCACGGCCCCGGGCCCGCCTCCAGCCCGCCCCGGGCCGGCCCCGGGCAGACGGTGAGTTCACGAACAGGTCACGGACGGGCCGCGGCGTCCGCATGTCGTGACGTCCCTGTGACCTGCGCCACTCTCCATTCGCGGTCGCGAAAGAGGGCTTGGCCATCTGCCCGGAGGGATGGTAGGCCGAGGATCATTTCGGACTTATTACGGAAACCCCATGATCACAGCCCTGTGACGGGCTGTCCGTTTGGCCCCTTACGGCGTCAATAAGTCCTCCGACGCGCCCGGTTAGCGGCCTTCGCGCACAACTGTGGCGCAGACCACGTTTCTTGAAGGGAACCGCAACGCCCTGATAGCGGTTGTACCCATGTCCCTCACCGCTCACATACCCAGCCACCGGAAGCCCCGCCGCAGCGCCTCGAAGCTCGCGGTCCGCGCCGGAGTTGCCGGTGGCGTCCTCAGCACCCTGGCGATGGCCGGCACGGCGAGTGCCACGCCCTCCACCGAGCCCGTGCACGAGACCACCCTCGAGATGCCGGTCCTGAACATGGACCTGGCCGCCGAGGTGTCTTCGTCCGTCACCAAGGCCGCCGAGAACACCCGGGCCGCCGCCGTCGACGGCGAGCTCAACGCCCTGGAGGAGAGCGCCCGCACCGGCGCCGCCGCCGAGGCCAAGAAGGCCAAGGAAGACGCCCAGCAGAAGGCCGACGCCGAGCAGAAGGCGAAGGAAGAGGCCGACCGCAAGGCCGAGTCCGAGCGCGCCGCCCGCAGCTCCGCCCGCGCTTCGCTGTCGACCAAGTCCGTCTCCGCGTCTGCCTCGGCGTCCTCGGGCGGCTCCTCCTCGCAGGGCTCCGGCACCGTCTCCGCCCCGGCGACCGGCTCCGCCGCCGCGATCGTTAACTTCGCCCGCGCGCAGGTCGGCAAGGCCTACGTCATGGGTGGCACCGGCCCGTCCTCGTTCGACTGCTCGGGCCTGGTCCAGGCCGCGTACCGCCAGGCCGGCATCTCCCTGCCGCGCATGTCGCAGGCGCAGTCCTCGGCCGGTACCTCGGTCTCCCTGAACGCCCTTCAGCCCGGCGACATCCTGTACTGGGGCTCCAAGGGCAGCGCGTACCACGTGGCCGTCTACGTCGGCGGCGGCAAGTTCGTCGGCGCGCAGAACTCCGGCACCGGCATCGTCGAGCGCTCCATGAGCTACGACAAGCCGACGGGCGCGGTCCGCGTCCTCTGAGCATCCGCCGCTTCACGCGCGGAAGGCCGGTACTCCCCCGCTCGGGGGTGGAGTACCGGCCTTCCGGCCGTCCTGGGGCGTACTGGGCGTTACGCGGGTGCGTCGTGGGGCTCCTGAGGCCGACTGGGACCGACTGGAGGGACTGGGGCGGGCTGGGGCGGGCTGGGGGCCCCTGAGCCCTTCCGGGGCCGCCTGGGCTCTCTGGGGTCTTTGGGGCCTCTGGGGTCTCTGCGGCTACCCGGGTCCCGCCGGAGGTGTTCTGGGCGGCCCGGGCCTTTCCGCGGGTCCGGGCTCCGCTCTAGTCGGAGCGGAACGTCGCCGAGCTGATCTTGTTCTTGAAGTTGATGCTGGCGTTGCCCACGTAGCCCGAGGGGATCGACCCGACGAGGCCGCCGAGGTTGATGTCGGTGGCCACCCTCCAGGTGTAGGTGTCCCGGTTGCGGTAGGACGCGGTGTCGTCGTCCACCAGCCCGGCGATGCCGGCGCAGTCGTACGGGCCCGTGAAGTAGTCGTTGGTGAAGTTCCAGTCCGACCCGTACAGGTCGAAAACACAACCCCCGGAGTTCGAGTTGTAGTAAAGGCCGAACTCGGAGTTCTCCAGATAGCCGTTCCGCTCCGTGGCGGCCGACGGACCGGCCGCCGCCACCAGAACGGCCCCCACCGAAACTGCGGCGACGCAGCCGGTGGTGAGTTTTCGAATGACTTTGTTCATCAGGTACGCCTCTGTCTTCGGATCTTCAGGAAATTCCGTCCAGCCCGGGATTCAACCTGCCGGACCGGTCCCGGGCAAGCATCTTCTCGGCTGCACTCGGACACAACCGGCCTGGCTCATACCGGCCTTGTCGACCCCTTCGGCACACGCCTACGATCGCCCGGCGGCGGCCCGGCCCGCCGCCGCGCCCTCCAGCTTCCACTCCTTCCGCCCGCACCCGGCCATACCCGGCCACACCCCCGGACGCGCTCGTTCCATTTCACCGACCGCAAGGGAAACGACGTGCGCGTACGCGATTTCGCCCCGTTAGTCCTCCTGTGCATCGCACTGACCGGATGCGCGGACAGGGGAATTCGGCAGCCGGACACCGGGACAATGCCCGAAGCCGCCCCGGTGACAGCGCCCGGAGCGTCCCCCGGCCCCACGGTGAATCCCTCGGCCGTGGCGGCCGAAATGCCCTTCTACCGATGCATGGAGGAGCACGGGCTGACCCTCGCCTACCGGGACAGCGGAATCCCCCGGGTAGTGGAGGAGAACGGTCCGCGGTTCGCCGCCGCGCAGGAGGCCTGCCTGCCGCTGCGCCCGTCGCGTTCCCCCGTACAGGCCGCTGCGCGCGACCTCACCGCCGCGCGGGCGGCGTCCGAGTGCATGCGGGCGGAGGGCATCGGCTGGTATCCGGACCCGGATCCGGTCACGGGCGAGGTCGACCAGGCGGCCGGGGGCACCCCCGAGCAGTGGTCGGCGCTGAAGAAGGACCACATGGACGCGATGGTGAAGTGCATGCCGAGGCCTTGAGCGGGGGGTGGGGCCCGGGTGGGGCCGGGGGCAGGGGCGGGACGGTCCGTGGCGGGACGGTCCACAGGTGGGATCGTCCGCGGCGGGACGGTCCCACAGGTGGGATCGTCCGCAGGTGGTCCCGGAGCGGGCGGAGCGGCTCAGGCGAGGTTGGCCGCCAGCTTGAAGCGGGCCTCCCGCTGCTTCTTGTACAGCGCCAGCGTCTGCGCGTGCTCCTCCACCAGCCTCTCCTGGTAAGCCTTCTCGACCGCCGCCCAGATGCCCACGAGGTTCACCTCGCGCTTGCAGGCGACGTCCGCCTTGGCCACCGCTATCGCCTTGGCGCCGCCCGGCTCGCTGTCCAGGCCCAGCTTCTCGGTGACGTCGTACGGCGACTTGACCTCGCCGTAGCCCGATTTCGCCATGCACGCCGACCACTTCGCCAGCACCTCGACGACCCGGGAGTCCCGCTTGGACCGGTCGTGCGCCTCCGAGGCCAGCCCGAAGGTGAAGAGCAGGTCGACGCTGTCCTTGGTCGGGGCGTACAGCTTGCGGTACCCCTCGCGCGCGCAGCCGCCGGACGGCACCTTCTGCCCGCCCGCCGTCAGGCCGCTGTCCAGCTGCGCGGCCTCCTCCTCCGTCCGGGCGTCGGCGGGCGGCTGGTTGTTCCGGGCGCCGCGCTGCTCGCCGTTCAGGACCGCGTAGGCGCTGTCGCTCACTTCCGGGGCGGGGGGTTTGACCGGGGTGCCGCCGCCCGCCGTCTGGTCGTAGCCGTGCGCGGCCGCGTACGCCGGGTCGGCCAGGCCGAAGAGGTAGCGGTGCCGGTCCTCGGGCGCCGCGCCGGCGGCCGCCTGCCGGGATTTCGGCCCCTCGTACGTGAACCCGTACCGGGCCATGCACTGGGAGACCAGCCTGCCTTGCACCTGGGCCATCCGGCCCGCCTCGGCGTCGGTGTCCGTGTACGCGTCCATGGGCAGCGAGATCGCGGACGTGGCCGGGCTCGCCCCGACCGGCCCGAGCTCGGGCTCGCCCTTCCCGTCCGCGCCCCCGCCGCCGCCCCCGCCGCCCTGCCCGCAACCCGCCAGCAGCGCGGCCGCCAGCAGGACGGCCGCGGGAGCGGTGGCGGGCCGGGGACGGCGGGGGGAACGCATCGGGGGGCTCCTTCTCGGGGCGGCGGCGCGGTGGTTCGGGGGGCGGTGGTGAGGACCGGGGACGGATGCGGAGATGGATACGGAGACGGAGACGGAGACGGACCGACCGTCAGGGATCAGAGGATAAAGGTGGCCGAGCTGATCTCGTTCTTGAAGGTGGAGGAGGCGTCTCCCCAGTAACCGGCCGGGAGCGTGCCGACATTTCCGCCGAGGTTCTTGTCGGTGCCGACTTTCCACCGGTAGGCGTCCCGGTTCCAGTAGGACTCGGTGTTGTCGTTCACGGACGCCCCGGCGCCGTCACAACCGCTGCGGAAAGTGTCGTCACCGAAGTTCCGGTCCTCGCCGGCCAGATCGAAGACGCAACCCACGTTTCCCGTCCGGTAGAAAAGTCCGAACTCGTGGTTTTCGAGGTTTCCGTCCCTCGCCCAAGCGGCCGCCGGCCCGGCCGCCCCCATGAGGAGGGTGCCCGCCGAGACGGCCGCGGCCCCACCGACCGCCAGCTTGCGAAGTGTCTTGTTCATCGCGTATTCCTCGCTCTCCGAGTGAAATGCGGGTACTGGGACAGGACGTGCCGGGGGATGACACCCGGCCGGGATTCAACAGTCCACGGCCGAGGGCGAGCAAGCAGTTTTGAGCCTGACGATCCCTCAGGTTGTTTGGCCAGGAGAGGACTTGCAGACTTCGGGGGCCGGGCCTTTACTGTCACGCGGCGCGCCTCGGGCCGTCCCTCGTACGGACGCGCCCGTTCCATTTCTACCGCCCAAGGAATCACCGCCGTGCGCGCACGCCATTTCGTCCCACTGCTCCTGCTCGGCATTCCCTTGGTCGGCTGCGGGAGTGGCGGCAAAGAGCCCGGGGCCGAGGACAGTCCGCCGCCCACGGCGGCGCGAGCCGCCTCCTTCGACTGCCTGAAGCAGCACGGCCAGGCCGTCGTCCTCAGGGACTCCGGAATGCCGGCCGTGGACAAGTCCGAGCCGTGGAACGAGGAAGCGCACGCGGCGTGCGCGTCGAAGCTCCCGCCGCCACCGCCGTCGCCCGAGCCGACCCGCCCCGCTCAGCTCGCCGCCCTACGCAAGGAATCCGCGTGCCTGCGAGCCGATGGCGTCACCTGGCACCCCGACCCGGACCCGGTGAAGGCCCAGATCGACGACCGTGCGGCGACAACCACCCAGTGGACCGACCTAAAAACGAAGCACACCCCGTCCCTCCAGAAATGCCGGACCCCCCGTTGACCGGGGCCGGGGCCGGGGCTGGGGGCGGGGCTACGGCTGCGGCCGGGACCCTGTCCGAGGCCGTCGCCGTGCCCGGGACCGAGACTGCCGTCGGGACCGAGACGGCGGCCGGGGCTGATGCTGTGGGCGGGACCGGGGCCATACCCGGGGCCAAGGCCAAGGCCGGGACCCTGTCCGAGGCCGTCGCCGGGGGCAGGGCCGTGCCCGGAGCCGGGGCCATGCCCGAGGCGGAGGTCGGGGCCGAGGCCGGCACTGAGGCTGGAGCCGTGTCCGCGGCTGAGGCCGGGACCGAGACTGCGGCCGGGAGCGAGGCCATACCAGGGGCCAAGGCCGGGGTCGTGTCCGAGGCTGAGGCCGGGGCCGAGGCTGAGGCTGGAGCCGAGGCTGAGGCTGGAGCCGAGGCTGAGGCCGGGCCCGAGGCTGAGGCTGGAGCCGTGTCCGCCGCTGAGGCCGGGACCGAGACTGCGGCCGGGAGCGAGGCCATACCAGGGGCCAAGGCCGGGGTCGTGTCCGAGGCTGAGGCTGGGGTCGTGGCTGGGGCCGCCCAGCCCGGAGGCGGAGCCATGCCCGGGGGCCTGGGCGGCGGTTTGGGGTGGGGCGAGCGCGAGCGCCGGAGGGGCGGTGGGGGCGCGCGCGGGCGGCGGGTCGTGCTGGGGGTGGTCGGCGGGGCCGCGTTGATGGCGGTCGGCGGGTTGCTCACCACCACGCTGGTGCGGTCCCCCGCCCAGGTGGCGGCGGACACCCGGCCGCCCGTGCAGGGCGCGTTGACCGCCGAGGTCGAGCGGCGGGTGCTCGCCGAGACCGTGGTGATGCGCGGGACCGTGGTCGCGGACCAGAGCGTCGCCGTGTCCCCGCAGGGGATCCGGACCGGCGGGGGCGACGGCGCGGGGACGGCGGGTGCGGCCGTGGTGACCAAACTGCCGCTGAAGGCCGGGGATCCGGTCCGGGCGGGCCAGTTGCTCGCCGAGGTGTCCGGTCGGCCGGTGTTCGCCCTGCACGGCGGCTTGCCGATGTACCGGGACCTCAAGCCCGGCGCCACCGGCGACGACGTCGCGCAGCTCCAGCAGGCGCTGCGCGAACTCGGTCACGGCACGGGGGCGGACGCCAAAGGCGTCTTCGGGGCCGGTACGAAGTCCGCGCTCGCGGCGCGCTACCACTCCCTCGGGTACGCCCCGCTCCCCGCCGTGGCCGACGGCGGTACGTCGCTCAAGGCGGCTCGGGAGGCGGTGCGCTCGGCCCAGTGGGCCGTGGAGGACGCGGAGGCCGCCGTCGCCGCGGGGGCGGGTGCGGGCGGGAGCCCGGGCCCGGGTGGCTCCGGCGGCTCCGGCGGCACGGGGAGTTCCGGGAGCGCCGGGGGCTCGGCGAGCTCCGGAGCCACGGCCGGTGCAGGTGACTCCGCGGGCTCGGGAACCAGCGGCTCCACGGGCTCGGGAGCCAAGCCGGACGCGGGCAAGACCGCCGGGGTTTCCGGGGTTTCCGGGGTTTCCGGGGTTTCCGAGATCTCGGGGGTCTCCGAGATCTCCGGGGTCCTCGGCGTCTCCTGGGCCTCCGGGATCCTCGTGAACTCCGGGGTCAGGGTGGGCGTGGGCGCGTATGCCCCGGACCGGGGAACGCGAGTGGCCGCGTACGCCCCGAGCCGGGGAACGCAGGTGGGTATGTCCGCGCCCGGCCGGGGGGCTCAAATGGGTATGTCCACGTCCGGCCGGGGAGCCCGGGTGAGCGCGTACGCGTCCGGCCGGGGAGCCCCGGTGAGTGCGTACGCGTCCGGCCGGGGAGCCCCGGTGAGTGCGTACGCGCCAGGCGGGCTAGGGCAGATGTGCGTGTGCCCCGCAGACCGGGGATGGCAGAGGAGTGTGTACGCCCTAGGTGAGGGAGCACATTCGGGTGCATACGCCCCAAGCTGGCGAGCGCAGGTGGGCTCGGAGGCCCCAGGCGGGCGTCCCCGGGCGGGCGCATACGCCCCCGGCCGGGGAGCCCAGATAGGCGCGTACGCCCCGAGCGGGCCAGCCCAGGCCGGCGCATACGGCCCAGGCGGGCGAGCACGGATGGGCGCGTACGCCCGGGGAGCGCAGGTGTTCCTCGGCGTCCGATTCGCCGGGGTCAAGGCGGAGCCGGGGGCCGCTTCCGGGGGTGCCGGTGGCTCCGCGGACGCCGGGGCTCGGCGGACTCTCGACCGGGCACGGCAGTCGCTCGCCGAGGCGCGGGCCGCGCTCGCGGTGGCCGAGGCCGCCGACGGGCCGATGCTGCCCGCCGCCGAGACCGTGTTCCTCTGGGGGTTCCCCGCCCGTGTCAGCGCGGTGTCCGCGCGGATCGGCGGCCCCGTGTCCGGGCCGGTGCTGACGCTGTCCGCCGGGGAACTCGTTGTGGAGGCCTACCTCAAGGACGACAGGAAGCAGTTGCTGCGCGCCGGAATGACGGTGGTGATCTCCTCGGAGCTCGCGGGCAGCGACGCCCGGGGCAAGGTCGCGGCCGTGGCCACCGAACGGTCCGGCGCCCAGCCCTCCGGGCCCGCCCCGGGGCAGCCCCCGGGCCAGGGTCAGGGCCAGGGCTCCAGCGGTGGAACCGGCGGAGGCGGCGGAGGCAGCGGAGGCAGCGGAGGCAGCGGCAGCGGCAGCGGCAGCGGAGGCGATCTCGGGTACCGGATGGTCGTCCGCCCGGACCAGCCGCTGCCCGCCTCCTTCGCCGGGCAGGACGTCCGGCTCACCATCGAGTCGGCCGCCACCGACGGCGAGGCGCTCGTCGTCCCGGTCACCGCGGTCTCCGCGGGCGCGGACGGCCGTACCGTCGTCACGGCCGTGGCCGTAGGCGGCGCGCAGCGGCGCATCGAGGTCCGCACCGGCACCAGCGGCGACGGCTTCGTGGCCGTCACCCCGCTGGAGCCCGGCTCCCTCGCCCCCGGAACCAGGGTGGTCACCGGCGTCGCCCCGAAGGAAACCCCCGAATGAGGCTCCGCTTCCGCCGCCCCGAGCTCCGCGACCACCTCACCAAAAGGACGGCCGGAGCCACGACCGTGCCGGAGTCCGGAGGCCTCGGCCCGCCCGAAGCCCCGCCGGAGGACACCGGGCCCGACCCCGAGACCGGACACCTCAGCCCACCCGAAACCCCGGCCGGGCACGCCGGACCCGACCCCGAATCCGGACACCTCGGCCCGCCCCAAGCCCCGCCGAAGGACGCCGGGCCCGGCCCCGAATCCGGACACCTCGGCCTGCCCCAAGCCCCGCCGGGGGACGCTGGGCCCGGCTCGGGCGGGGGTGTGGCCTTGTTGTCGCCGCCGCGCGCGAGCGGGTCGGCGAGGCGTACGGACGCCGGCCGCACGGGCGAGCCGGATCCGGGCGCAGGTGTGCCCGTGATCGAGTTTCGGGGAGTCGGGCTCGTTTATCCCGGGCCGCCGCCCGTCGAGGCGTTGCGGGGGTGTGAGTTGGTGGTGCGGCGCGGGGAGTTCGTGACCGTCGTGGGGCCTTCCGGGTCCGGGAAGTCCACCTTCCTCAACGTCGCCGGGCTGCTCGACTCGCCCACCGCCGGCCGCTACCTACTCGACGGCATCGACACCGCCGGGCTGCCCGACCGCGAGCGCACCGCCCTGCGCGGGCGCCGGATCGGCTTCGTCTTCCAGTCCTTCCACCTGCTGCCCCACCGCTCGGCCCTGGAGAACGTCACCCTCGCGATGCTCTACACCGAAGTGCCGCGCGCCCAGCGCCTCGTACGGGCCCGCGAGGCCCTCGACGAGGTCGGGCTCGGCCACCGGGCCGACGCCGTGCCCGGGCGGCTCTCCGGCGGCGAACGCCAGCGCGTCGCCATCGCCCGCGCGCTGGTCGGGCGTCCCTCGCTGCTGCTCTGCGACGAGCCGACCGGCAATCTCGACTCCGCCAGCGCCGCCTCCGTACTCGCGCTGCTCCACGTGCTGCACGGCGCGGGCATGACCGTGCTCGTGATCACGCACGATCCCGAGGTGGCCCGACGCGGGCAGCGCACCGTGACGATCCGCGACGGGCGGCTCGATCCGTGAGCGCCCTCACCAGCCCCGGCCCCAGCCCCAGCCCCGATCCCCACGGACCGCAGCCCAATGGCCCCCATCCCCACGGCCCGCACCCCAACGGCCCGCACCCCGACGGCTCGCATCCCAACGGCCCGC
>NZ_JAGGOW010000083.1:0-9996 GCF_018614135.1 Streptomyces sp. ISL-66 | reverse complement strand
CGGCCCGCACCCCGACGGCTCGCATCCCAAGGGCTCGCATCCCAACGGCCCTCACCGCAACGGCGTGCATCCCAAGCGCCCCCGTCCCAAGCGCCCCGGCCCCCGGCGCCCCCGCGTCGCGCGCACCCGGCTCTCCGTGCGCGACGCGCTCGGCGAGGCCGTCGCCGGGATGCTGCGCCGGCCCGGGCGGACCGTCCTGACCGCGCTCGGGACCGTGCTCGGCGTCGGCAGTTTCGTCGCCGTTCTCGGGCTGATCGCCACCCTGTCCTCGCAGATCGACGGCCGCTTCAACGCCCTCACCGCCACCGAAGTGACCGTCGAGGACATCGCCGCCCGCCAGGACCCCTTCGCCGGCCCGGGATTCCCCGCCGACGCCGAGCAGCGGCTGCATCAGCTCGCCGGGATCGAGCACGCCGGGGTGCTGTGGACGGTCCGGCTGGACCCCTCGGCCACGCTCGGCCCGCTCCCCTCCGGCGGCACCCGCGCCACCGGCACCCCCGTGGTCGCCGCTTCCCCGGGGGCGGTGGCCGCGCTCGCGCCGACCCTCCAGCAGGGCAGGCTCTACGACGCCTTCGCCGAGCGGACCCACCAGCGCGTGGTGGTCATCGGCAGCGGGGTCGCGGAGCGCCTCGGCATCACCACCCTCGCGACCCGCCCCGCCCTGTACATCGGTCAGGAGCCGTTCACCGTCGCCGGGATCATCTCCGACGTGCGCAGGCGGCCCGAGCACCTGCTGTCGGTGCTGGTCCCCCGGGCCACCGCCGAGGAACTGTGGGGCCCGCCGGAGCCGGGGGCCGCCAGCATGCTGATCTCCACCGATCTCGGGGCCGCCCGCCAGGTCGCCGCCCTGGCCCCGATGGCCCTGCGCCCCGACCACCCGGACCACCTCAAGGCCGTGCCGCCGCCGGATCCGCGGATGCTGCGCTCCGGCGTCGGCTCGGACCTGAGCGCGCTGTTCCTGCTGCTGGCCGGGATCTGCCTGGTCATCGGCGCGGTCGGGATCGCCAACACCACGCTGGTCGCGGTCCTGGAGCGGACCGCCGAGATCGGGCTGCGGCGGGCGCTGGGGGCGCGGGGGCGGCACGTGGCGGCGCAGTTCCTCACGGAGTCCGCCGCGCTGGGTGCGCTGGGCGGCCTGGTGGGGACCTCCCTCGGTGAACTCACCGTCGTCGCCGTGTCCCTGGTCCGGGACTGGACCCCGGTGATCCATCCGGTGACGGTCGCCGCCGCCCCGCTCGCCGGGCTGCTGACCGGCCTGCTCGCGGGGGTCCATCCCGCCTGGCGGGCAGCGCGTATCGAACCGGCCGAAGCCCTGCGAAGATAGCTCCTGCGAGCCCGCCCGAGTCCCGCCAGGAGGTGGTGATCCGTGATCACCAGGCCGTCCGACGAAGCTCCCGGCCACGACCGCGGCCCCGGCGACGACGCCCGGGACGCCGACCGCACGGCCCTCCCGGCCGCCGCGGGGCTCGGTCTCCTGTCCCTGGGAGGCTGGCTGCTGACCACCTCCCGCCCGTGGCAGAAGCCCGGCTCCCCGCTCACCCTCACCCTCGACTGGACGGCCTCGGGGACACTCCTGATCTGCGGTCTGGTGCTCCTGGCCCGCTGCGTCCGGACGGTCCACCGCCCGGCCGGAGCACCGTACGAAACCCCATGAGAAACCCCGTACGGACCCGCACACGGCCCCCAGCTGGTGTGCGCCCGGGTCGCGCGGCCTCGTGCCGCGCGACCCGGCCTTGAACGGTCAGGCTCGGGGTGCCACCTTCGACAGGCCGTTGATGATGCGGTCCATCGCGTCGCCGCCCGTCGGGTCGGTGAGGTTGGCCAGCATCTTCAGGGTGAACTTCATCAGCACCGGGTGGGACAGGCCGCGCTGGGTGGCGATCTTCATGACCTTCGGGTTGCCGATGAGCTTCACGAACGCGCGGCCCAGCGTGTAGTAGCCGCCGTAGGTCTCCTTGAGGACCTTCGGGTAGCTGTGCAGGGTCAGTTCGCTCAGCGCGGGCGTGGCCCGGGAGTGGGCCTGGACGATGACGTCGGCGGCGATCTGGCCCGACTCCATCGCATAGGCGATGCCCTCGCCGTTGAACGGGTTGACGAGCCCGCCCGCGTCACCGACGAGCAGCAGGCCCTTGGTGTAGTGCGGCTGCCGGTTGAAGGCCATCGGCAGGGCCGCGCCGCGGATCGGCTGCGTCATGTTGTCGGGGGTGTAGCCCCAGTCCTCGGGCATGGAGGCGCACCAGGCCTTGAGGACCTCGCGCCAGTCCAGCTCCTTGAAGGCGGAGGAGGAGTTGAGGATCCCGAGGCCGACGTTGGAGGTGCCGTCGCCCATGCCGAAGATCCAGCCGTAGCCGGGCAGCAGCCGGTCCTGGGCGCCGCGCCGGTCCCACAGCTCCAGCCAGGACTCCAAGTAGTCGTCGTCGTGCCGGGGCGAGGTGAAGTACGTACGGACGGCCACGCCCATCGGGCGGTCCTCGCGGCGGTGCAGGCCCATCGCGAGGGAGAGCCGCGAGGAGTTGCCGTCGGCCGCGACGACCAGCGGGGCGCTGAAGGTGACCGGGGTCTTCTCCTCGCCGAGCTTGGCCTGCACGCCCGTGATGTGGCCGGTACGGGGGTCGCGGACGGGCTCGCCGACGTTGCAGCGCTCGTAGAGGCGGGCGCCGGCCTTCTGCGCCTGACGGGCCAGCGTCTCGTCGAAGTCGTCGCGCTTGCGGACGAGTCCGTAGTCGGGGAAGGAGGCGAGTTCCGGCCAGTCCAGCTGGAGCCGCTGCCCGCCGCCGATGATCCGCAGGCCTTTGTTGCGGAGCCAGCCGGCCTCTTCGGAGATGTCGATGCCCATCGACACCAGCTGCTTCGTGGCGCGCGGGGTGAGGCCGTCGCCGCAGACCTTCTCGCGGGGGAACGCCGTCTTCTCCAGGAGCAGGACGTCGAGTCCGGCCTTGGCCAGGTAGTAAGCGGTGGTCGAGCCGGCGGGCCCGGCCCCGACGACGATCACATCCGCGGAGTGCTCGGACAGGGGCTCGGTCACGGCGGGGTCTCCCGGAAGGCTCGTAATGGGGTGCCGGGGGGCACAAGACGTGTGCAGTCTATGCAGCGAGAGAGATCGCGATCCGAAGGGCTGCCCACTGTGACCACCTCGCCGACCCGGCCGCTCCCCGTAGTCCAGCTCCGTGTGCCCACGGACGAGGACGCGCACGCCTGGTACCGGGTCTTCAACGACCGTGACGTCATGGCATTCCTCGGGGGACCGGCCGAGCCTTCCCTGTACGAGGAGTTCACCGCGCGGCAGCGGATGCACGACGCCCGCCTCGGTTTCTGCCTGTGGACCCTGCTGGACGCGGACGGGGAGGTCATCGGCTTCACCGGGGCCCAGCCGTGGCCGGCGGAGAAGGGGTGGGGGCCGGTCGGGGAGATCGAGGTCGGGTGGCGCCTCGGCCGTGCGGCGTGGGGCCGGGGCTACGCGTACGCGGCCGCGCTGGCGACCGTGGAGCGGCTCCGGGAGGCGGGGCTGTCGCGCGTGGTGGCGATGATCGACGCCCGCAACGAGCGGTCCGTGGCGGTCGCGGAGCGCCTGGGCATGACCCTGGCGCAGGAGTTCCCGGGCCCGGCGGGCGTCCCGAGCCGCCGCTACGAACTGACGCTCCGCACCGGCCCCGCCGACGACTGAGGCGCGGGCGCGGGTCAGCGGCGCAGGTGCGGGGGCCAGCGGCGCAGGTGCGGGGTCGGCGGCGCGGCCCGGGGGCCAGCGGCGCGTCAGAAGACCGAAAGGCCCGTCAGGGTCGTGAAGCGGTCCAGGGCCGCCACGGCCGCAACCGAATTGCCCTGCGGGTCGAGTCCCGGGCTCCACGCGGCCAGCGTGCACGCGCCCGGGACCACCGCCACGATCCCGCCGCCCACGCCGCTCTTGCCCGGCAGGCCGACCCGGTAGGCGAACTCCCCCGCCGCGTCGTACGTCCCGCACGTCAGCATGACCGCGTTGATCTGCTTCGCCTCGCTGCGCGTCAGCAGCCGGGTGCCGTCCGCGCGCAGCCCGTGGCGGGCCAGGAAGCGGCTCGCGCGGGCGAGGTCGGCGCAGGTCATCTCGATCGAGCACTGCCAGAAGTAGTGGTCGAGCAGCGTCGGCACCGGGTTGTCGATGTTTCCGTACGAGGCCATGAAGTGGGCCACGGCCGCGTTGCGGTCCCCGTGCTCGTGCTCGGAGGCGGCGACCTCCGCGTCGAAGGCGAGGCCGGGGTTGCCGCTCTCCTCCCGCAGGAAGTCCAGCAGTTCGCTGCTCGCGTCGCCCGTCAGCGTCTGCAGCCGGTCGGTGACGACCAGCGCGCCCGCGTTGATGAAGGGGTTGCGCGGGATGCCGTTCTCGTACTCCAGCTGCACGAGGGAGTTGAACGGGTTGCCGGAGGGTTCCCGGCCGACCCGCTCCCACAGGCTGTCGCCGCCTTCGGCGAGCGCCAGGGCCAGCGCGAAGACCTTGGTGATGGACTGGGCGGAGAAAGGCGTGCGCCAGTCCCCGACCCCGAAGACGTTGCCGTCGAGGTCGGCGATGGCCATTCCGAACTGCCGGGGGTCCACGGACGCCAGCGCCGGGATGTACTCGGCGGGGGTGCCGCTGCCCACCAGTGGGGCGATGTCGGTGGCGACCTGCTCCAACAGCGCTTGGTAGTCCATCGCCGGGGCCCTTCCTACCGCTTGAAGCCGCGGTGCAGCGCGACGATGCCGCCGCTCAGGTTGCGCCAGGCCACCTGGGACCAGCCGGCCTTCTGAAGCAGCGCGGCCAGCTCCGGCTGGTCGGGCCAGGCGCGGATGGAGTCGGCGAGGTACACGTACGCGTCGGGGTTGGAGGAGACCGCGCGGGCCACCGGGGGCATCGCGCGCATCAGGTACTCGGTGTATACGGTTCGGAAGGGCTTCCAGGTGGGCTGCGAGAACTCGCAGATCACGACCTGGCCGCCGGGCTTCGTCACCCGGTACAGCTCGCGCAGGGCGGCGTCGGTGTCCTGGACGTTGCGCAGGCCGAAGGAGATCGTGACGGTGTCGAAGACCCCGTCCTTGAACGGCAGCTTCGTCGCGTCGCCGGCGGTGAGCGGGAGCCAGGGGTTGCGCTTCTTGCCCTCGCGGAGCATGCCGAGGGAGAAGTCGCAGGGGACGACGTACGCGCCGGTCGCGGCGAAGGGCAGCGAGGACGTGGCCGTGCCGGCGGCCAGGTCGAGGACCGTGTGCCCGGGGCGCGCGCCGACCGCCTTGGCGACCTCCTTGCGCCACAGGCGGGCCTGCCCGAGGGAGAGGACGTCGTTGGTGAGGTCGTAGTTCGCCGCCACACCGTCGAACATGGAGGCGACTTCGTGCGGCTGCTTGTCCAGGGAAGCGGTGGTCACTGGCATTGGCCCCTCGGGTGCGGTGCGAATGGTCGGCGGTCTGCGGCTCAAGGCCTGCGGTCTACGTCTGCGGCCTGCGGCCTGCGGCTTAAGGTCTGGGTCTGCTCGGTCCGGCGAATACCGGGTCATTCTCGCAGGCCGCCACCGCCGCCCGCTCAGCGGCGGCGGTGCAGCAGCCTGCCGCCGATGACCGTGGCCACGCAGGTGGCCGGGCCCTGCTCCAGCAGCTCCGCCGGGCCGGCCACGGCGAAGGCCGCGAACCGGGCCGGGGCGCCCGGCTCCAGGGTCCCGTAGAAGGCCTGTTCCGCGGTGTCGCGTCCGGCGAGCGGGTTCAGGGAGGCGGGGCCCTCGTAGGGGGCGGGCGGCAGGATGGTGAGTCCGGAGCGGACCACCGCCGTCCGCACGGCGGGGCTCGTGAACCGGCCGGTCACGGCCACCACCCCGCGCGCCAGGAGCTTCTGCGTGCCGCGCCGGGCGCTGTTGCCCCAGCGCGGCTCGGTCAGCTTCAGGCCGGCCAGCGCCTCGGGGCCGCTGATCGGTTCGGCGCCGAGCTCGGTGATCTCGTACGGATCGTCCGGGTAGTACGTGCGCTCCAGCAGCTCGTCGCCGCCGCGCACCAGCAGCCCCGGGGTCAGCACCCCGGGCCAGCGGCGGGCCCGGGCGTGCGGGTAGGCCGCGGCGAGCTCCTCGTACGGGCCCACGCCCGCGATCCGGTCGCCCTCGACCAGGACCGCGCCGCCGGGCAGCGGCGCGGTACCGGTCGCGGTGCCGGTTCCTGTGCCGGTCGCGGTGCCGGTTCCTGTGACGAGGAGGTCGGCGGTGTGGATCGTCAGCACGGGCGCGTCAGTTCGTGGAGATGAGCTTCAGCTCGGGGTGGGCCGTGCCGCCCTCGATGGCGGTGGAGGAGATGTGCGAGACGACGCGGTCGTCGACCGGGTCGTTCGCCGGGTCGTCGTGCACGAGGAGGTGCTCGTACGTGGTCGCGCGCTGCGCCGGGACGCGGCCCGCCTTGCGGATCAGGTCGATGATCTCCATGCGGTTGGAGCGGTGCTTGGCACCGGCCGAGGAGACGACGTTCTCCTCCAGCATGATCGAGCCGAGGTCGTCGGCGCCGTAGTGCAGGGAGAGCTGGCCCGCCTCCTTGCCGACGGTGAGCCAGGAGCCCTGGATGTGGGCGATGTTGTCGAGGAAGAGCCGCGCGATGGAGATCATGCGCAGGTACTCGAAGACGGTCGCCTGGGTGCGGCCCTTGAGGCGGTTGTTCTCGGGCTGGTAGGTGTACGGGATGAAGGCGCGGAAGCCGCCCGTACGGTCCTGCGTGTCCCGGATCATCGAGATGTGCTCGATGCGCTCGGCGTTGGTCTCGCCGGTGCCCATCAGCATGGTGGAGGTGGATTCCACACCCAGCTTGTGGGCGATCTCCATGATCTCCAGCCAGCGTTCGCCGGACTCCTTGAGCGGGGCGATCGCCTTGCGCGGCCGCTCCGGCAGCAGTTCGGCGCCGGCGCCCGCGAAGGAGTCGAGGCCGGCCGCGTGGATGCGGCTGATGGCCTCCTCGGCCGAGACGCCGGAGATGCGGGCCATGTGGTCGATCTCGGAGGCGCCGAGGGAGTGGATGACCAGCTGCGGGTAGGCCTTCTTGATGGCGGAGAAGTGGTGCTCGTAGTACTCGACGCCGAAGTCCGGGTGGTGGCCGCCCTGGAACATGATCTGGGTGCCGCCGAGTTCGACGGTCTCCGCGCAGCGGCGCAGGATGTCGTCGAGGTCGCGGGTCCAGCCCTTGTCCGTGTCCTTGGGGGCCGCGTAGAAGGCGCAGAACTTGCACGCCGTCACGCACACGTTGGTGTAGTTGATGTTCCGCTCGATGATGTACGTCGCGATGTGCTCGGTTCCGGCGTAGCGGAGCCGGCGTGCGGCGTCGGCGGCCTGGCCGAGCGCGTGCAGCGGCGCGTCGCGGTAGAGGTCGAGTGCCTCTTCCTTGGTGATCCGGCCCCCTGCGGCGGCGCGGTCGAGGACAGACTGGAGATCGGCCTGGTCGGTCACCGGGGCGTCACCTTTCGGCTGTGTCATTCGGCGTGTGTCAAGGGTCCGGACCGATCCAGCCTACGCCAGCGCCCGCGGCCGCAGTTCAGAGGCCCGGCCCGGCTCCGGGGGCGAGGCCCGCGCAGATCACGCCGACGAGCGCTCCGCCCGCCATGAAGGGGCCGAAGGGGAGCGGCGTGGTGCGGTCCGCCCGGCGCAGGGCCATCAGGACGAGGCCGTGCACGGCGCCCGCGAGGAAGGCCGCGAAGGTGCCCGCGATCAGCACGGGCCACCCGTACCAGCCGAGGACCTGGCCGACGGCGAGCGCGAGCTTGACGTCGCCGAAGCCCATCTGGCGCGGGTTGATGAGCCAGAGCACGAGGTACCAGCCGCCGAGGACGAGGCCGCCGAGCAGTGCGCGCGGCCAGGAACCGCCCGCGTCGGGGAAGAGGGAGGCCGCGCCGAGCGCGACGGCCGTCACGGCGGCGAGCGGAAGCGTCAGCACGTCGGGGAGGCGGTACACGGCCCGGTCGACGAGGCAGAGCAGGACGGCGGGGGGCGCCAGCAGCAGCCAGGCGAACAGCTCGGGACGCGCCCCGACCCCGGCCCCGAGGGCGAGACAGATGAAGGTGATGAGGAGCACGGCCGTGCCGGCGGGCGCGAAGGCGGTCCCGCGCCGCCCGGTGCGGACCCCGGCGGTCGTGCACCGGGGGCAGCTTCCCCGGCCCAGCCAGCCGCGGGCCGGGCCCGTCAGGGGGTGGTCGGCCGGGCAAAGGGAGCGCCACGGGCTGTCCGGCTCGACGGAGAGGCGGTAGACGACGCGGGGAACGAGCAGCCCGGTCGCCACGCCCCAGAGCACGACCCCCGCCACCAGTGCCGTGATGCCCACGGGTTCCACCCCCAGCCGCGCCCGCGCCCCCGCCCGCGGCGGAGGAGACCGCGCACGGTAGCAGCGGCCCCCGGCGGCCTCAAGGAGTCCCGGACAGCCTGGGGAAACGGCCCGTCAGGTCCGGCGACGGGCCCACGGCAGGCCGGGCGGCAGGCCCTGCGGCCCGGCCTGCCGGGAGCGCACGCCGACACCTTCCGCACGGAAAGGGAACACTTGCCGATAAACAGGGCATTCCCCTTTCCGCGATACGGAAAGGGGAATGGACATAAGCCTCGCTAATACCCCGCCGCACCGACCGTCAGGAGCTCCACGGACACATCCGGCGCATACCCGGTCGTCTCTCCCGTGCGCCTCGCGAATTCCCTTACGCCGGCCAGCTGCTCCGAGCCGAAGCGGAAGTCGAGCGTGGTGAAGTAGCGCTCCAGGAGTTCCGCGTCGAAGGCCTCCCAGCGGGCCGCCTGCTCGGCGACCTTGGTGACTTCCTCCAAGGACACGTCCCGGGAGGCGAGGAAGGCCTCGTGGACCTTGCGGACGACGTCCGGCTCGCGCTTCAGGTAGTCCTTGCGGGCGGCCCAGACGGCGAAGACGAACGGCAGCCCGGTCCACTCCTTCCACATCGCCCCGAGGTCGTGCACGGCGAGCCCGAGCCGGGGCGCGTCGTGCAGCGAGGCGCGCAGCGCGGCGTCACCGATCAGCACCGCCGCGTCCGCCTCCTGCATCATCAGCCCCAGGTCGGGGGGGCAGGTGTAGTAGTCCGGCCGCACCCCGTACTGCTCGGCGAGCAGCAGCTGAGCGAGGCGTACGGACGTTCGCGAGGTGGATCCCAGCGCGACGCGGGCGCCGTCCAGCTGGTCCAGCGGCACCTGCGAGACGATCACGCAGGACATGACGGGGCCGTCGCAGCCGACCGCGAGGTCGGGGAAGGCGACGAGGTCGTCGGCGTTGCGGAGGAACTCCACGAGGGTGATCGGGCCGATGTCCAGGCCGCCCTGGACGAGGCTCGCGCTGAGCTTCTCGGGGGTGTCCTTGGTCAGCTCCAGGTCCAGCAGCGTGCCGGTTCTGGCCAGCCCCCAGTAGAGGGGCAGGCAGTTCAGGAACTGGATGTGGCCGACACGGGGCCGGCTGCGATAGGCGTCCACATCGCGAGACTAGCCCCCGCATCTCCGTCAGCCGTCTGGCGGGTCTCAAACGTCTGAGTGACGTGATCTTTCCCTCTGGTCTCGGCCGCAGGGTGCGTGCTAGGCTCGGACGCAAGTTGCAGTTTGGTTTCCCTTGCAGTACGAGGCCTGCGGAGAATGTGACCCGCAGGCTTTTGTAGTTTTCAGACTTCTTAGCAGGTTCTGGAGCAGGGCGACCCTTTGGCCCATAGGAGGGCTCATGGCTACCGGAACCGTCAAGTGGTTCAACGCTGAAAAGGGCTTCGGCTTCATCGCCCAGGACGGCGGCGGCCCGGATGTCTTCGTCCACTACTCCGCGATCAACGCCGCTGGATTCCGCTCCCTTGAGGAGAACCAGCTGGTGAACTTCGACGTCACCCAGGGTCCGAAGGGCCCGCAGGCGGAGAACGTCACCCCGGCCTAGTCGCCTGGGCCAACCGGTCGCGGTTGGAAATGCAGTACCCAAGGAGCCCTGTCTTCCCTGCGCGAGCAGAGTCGACGGGGCTCCTGCCTTTGCCCTGGCCGGGTCGTTGGACCGGGGCTACCCCGAAGCGCCCCC
>NZ_JAGGOW010000082.1 GCF_018614135.1 Streptomyces sp. ISL-66 | reverse complement strand
ACGGGTCCTGGCGGGCGATCGACACCACGCTGCGGGTCAACGCCGACGGCACCATATCCCCGGCGGTCGTGCCGTCCCCGCTGAGCATCTCCGGCGGCGGCACCGGCCCGATGGCGACCATGACCACGCCGGATGGCAAGAAGCTGGCCGTCAAAGCCCCTTTCGAGCTGCCCAAGCCCACCCTCGACGGCGACGACGCGCTCTACAAGAACGTCCTGCCCGACGTCGACCTGCGCCTGACCGCCACCCAGCTCGGCGGCTGGAGCCAGGTCCTGATCGTCCACACCGCGCAGGCCGCCTCCAACCCGGCGCTGAAGAAGATCCGCCTCGGCGTCGATGCGCCCGGGCTCAACACCTCCGCCGACGCCGCCGGCAACATCGCCTTCAAGGACACCCAGGGCGAGGTCCGCTTTTCCAGCCCCACCTCCTTCATGTGGGACTCGTCGACGAAGGCCGCCCCGGAGGCACCTCCCGCTCCGCAGAGCGGCGCAACGAGCAGTAAGTCGGCAGCTGCGAGCGGTGCGGATGACGCCCTGCAGTCAGCCGCCGCTGTCCCCGCCGCCGACGCATCCGTCACGTCCAGTGCCGACGGGCCCGGCGACGGTGCCAACGTCAAGCCGATCGATGCTAAGGCCGACGCCACCGGCATCGACCTGACCCCCGACACCTCCCTCCTCGGCCAGGGCACCGGCCCCTGGTACATCGACCCGGGCGTCAACCCCGCCGTGGACAGCGCCAACCAGGCCTGGTCGCAGGTGCAGGAGGCGTACCCGGACACCAACGAGTTCAACGGAACCGATTACGGCCAGAACACGCCGGCCACCGGGTACTGCGGCTACTCGACGTGCACCCGCAAGGGCCGCGAGCGCGCGTACTTCCAGATCGGCATCAACTCCGCCATCCACGGCACTGAGGTCCTCGACGCGCGGCTGTACGCCACCGTCGTCTCCTCCTCCAGCCCCAGCACGGCCACCCCGATGGGCCTCTACCACAGCCCCACCGGCATCAGCAGCCCCACTAGTTGGAACCACCAACCCTGCGACAAGAACTCGCGCATGGGCGGCTGCACCAAGATCGGCGGTGCCACGATCTCGGGCACGGGTGAAATCCAGTACGACGTCACCAACGAGATGAAGCGCGGCGCCAACAACCGCTGGTCGACCTTCACCTTCGGCCTCGCGCCGGACGACGAAGGCAACATGTACTACCGGCAGCGGTTCAGCAACACCCCGCACATCGTCACCACATACGACACCACCCCCACCGTCTGGAATCCCCGCACCAGCCCCACTCCTGGTTTCGCCGATACCGGCACCTACTCCGTCTGCACTACTCCAGGTGTGGCCAAGCCCTGGGACAAGCCGGGCTGGATCGGCGCCAACACCAGCGTCATCCTGCGGTCCGCGACCAACTCCGGCTCCGGACGCCAGCTCCAGACGACCTTCCAGATCTGGGATGACGACGCCGCCGGTGCGACCCAATGGCACCAGACTGGCTGGAACAGTTCCTCCGGTGACGCCGCTGTCGACGTCGGCACGCCCATCGAAGGCCACCAGTACGGCTGGACCTCCCGCACGACAGACGGCACGCTGACCAGCGCCGAGACCGGCTGGTGCTTCTTCCGGGTCGACCGGACCCCGCCGTCCGCGACTGTCACCTCGAGCGACTTCCCGGCCTCGGGCACCACTGGTGGTCACCCCAAGCGCGTAGGCGAGGAGGGCACCTTCACCCTCGCCGGTGCGGACAACCTCCCCACCGTCGGCGGCACCAACCGCAGCTCCGGCCTGGCCTGTGCCCGCTGGACCATGGACCCCGCCAAGGCGGCTTCCGACTGGAACTGCACCGACACCGACCCCCGGATCATCAAGATCCTTCCCGGTGGCCAAGCGACCGTCAAGTTCACCCCGTGGGCCTGGGGCACCAACTACCTCTACCTGCAGACCCAGGACAACGCAGGCAACATGTCCCAGCCCGTCGCCTACAGCTTCTACGTCCCCTCGAACCCGAACAGCCCGGCCCCGATCTTCGGCGACATCAACGGTGACAAAAAGGCCGACGTCGTCCTCGCCGACGCCGCAGGCAACATCCGCCAGATCAACGGCGGCGGCGACCCCGCCGCCTCCTCCGTCGCCCTCGCCCGCTCCAGCGTGAGCGGCAACGGCTGGAACGGCATCCAGCTCACCCACCGCGGCAATCTCAATGACAAGCTCGTCGACGACCTCTTCGCCCACGAGCCGGGCAAGCCCAACCTCTACGTCTACACCAACAGCGGCACGGGACTGGTCGACAGTCAGAACCCCAACAGCGTGTCCAAGCCCACCGGTTGCGCCACCCCCGGCGGCACCCTCATCGCCTGCTCCACCTACGGCTTCGGCGCCGACTGGTCCAAGGTCACCCAGATCGCCGCCTACGGCTCCGTCACAGGCGACAGCATCCCCGGCTCTCCCAACTCCCTCCCCCAGAGCTCCCTCATATGGGTGGAGAACGGACGCTTGTGGCTGGCAGTCCCCAAGATCGAGCCTGATCAGCTCGACTCCCCGGCGATCCTGCTCTCTGCCAACGACACCCGCTGGGACGGCTACGAGCTGATCACCCCGGGCCGCGCCCAGGGCACCAACTTCGCGACACTGTGGGCCCGCAACAAGACCGACGGCGGCACCCTCCACGCCTTCAGCATCAAGGGCACCGCTGACGCCCCGGATCTGACCGGCTTCACCGACCCGGCCGCCGGCCTCATCACCGGCAAGATCGACCCGGCCCGCTACCCGCGCGTCGGCTCCGACGGCGACCTCACCGGCGACAACATCCCCGACCTCTGGACCGTCGACAAGGAGCAGCAGCTCGTCGTCTTCAACGGCCTCGGCACCGCCCCCAATGGCACCGACATCCTCTACCCCACCGTCACCGGCATCGCCCCCACCTTCACCCTCCAGGGGAACCTCAACACCCCGACGTCCCAATGGAAGCTGACGGGCCCGACCGGCACCACCAACAACGGCATCACGTTCCCCACCCAAACCATCGAGGGCCGCAGCACCCCCTACGCGGAGTTCAACGGCGCCGGCTCGACCATCACCACGAGCGGTCCGGGGATCGACACCCGCAAGGACTTCACCCTCACCACCTGGGCCAAGCCCGGCACGGACACCGCCCTCGAGAACAGGATGATCGTCAGCCAGGCCGACGCCCAGAACAGCTCGTTCATGATCTACGCCGACAACAAGGTGAGCAAGAAGTGGATCTTCGCCATGGGGCACACCCGCGGCGGAGACTGGCCGTTCGACTTCACCGAAAAGTCCAATAACGCGGCCCGGTTCACCCCCGGTGTCTGGAGCCGCCTGACCGCCGTCTACAACGCCGGCACCGGCCTGATGAGCCTCTACGTCAACGGCGTCCTCGCCGGCACCGGCCACCACGCGGCTTCCACCGGCGCCGCCCCCAGCGGGCCGATCGTCTTCGGCCGGTACAAGGTCGGTGGGAGTTTCTCGGACGTCCTGCACGGCGGCGTCAGCAACTTCGCCGCCTACCCCTACGCCGCAGCCCCCACCGCCCCCTCGACCGCCGGCCGGATCACCCTCACAGACGCCACCGCCCAGCCCATTTGCGTGGACAACGACCACTCCGGCACCCAGGACGGCAACAAGATCCAGATCACGGGATGCAACGGCACCGCGGCCCAAGACTTCGACATACGGGCCGACGGGTCCCTCCGGGTCCAGGGCATGTGCGTCAACGCGGCCAACGCGGGCACGGCCAACACCACCCTCCTCGAATTGAGGACCTGCGGCGGTACTCCCGCGCAGAAGTTCCTGCCCCGCGCGGACGGCTCGCTGTACAACCCAGCCTCCGGACGCTGCATGGACGTCGGCAACTTTGACCTCACCCCGGGCCACCAACTGTGGCTGTTCGACTGCAACGGCTCGGACGCCCAGCGCTGGACCATCACGACCCTGGGCACCGCACCCCTGCCCCTGCCGAGCCTCGACGCGGCGCCCTGACCCACCTCGGTAGCGTCCGTAGCGCCGCCACCAACAGCACCAACACAAGCATGACGACGGCCGCCCCTCCCACCCGGGAGAGGCGGCCGTCGCCGTAGAGCCGTATAGGCGTAGGAACAAAGCAACGGAGGGAACGGACCGCAGGACAGGGCCGGCGAGCCGGTTGCCGGGAGCCGGGAGCCGGGAGCCGGTTCAGGCTTCCAGGGGGCGCATGCGGAAGTTGTACTGGCGTGGCAGGGGGCGGTCCGTCAGGGTGGACCAGACCTCCGAGAGGATCTCCTCGCCCTCGCGGAGGTCGGCGAGCTCGAAGTCCTCCTCGAACACCCGGCGGGCCGCGACGACATGGCCTTCCGCCGCCAGCAGTCGGGCCGCCGCCAGGCGGAAGCGGCCCTCGTCGCGCAGGGCGGGCCGGAGCCGGTCCCAGACCGAACGGGCCCGCGCCGGCTGGCCGGCCGCCAGCAGGGCCTCCATCGCCTCCCGGCCCAGGGCCGATTCGGCCGCCAGCCAGTTCGTGCCGCCCCGGCTCTCCTGGGCCAGGTCCACGAAGGCCTCGGCGTACCAGCGGGCCGCGCGCTCCCGGTCCCCGGCCAGGTCGTCGGCCACCGCCAGGCACCTCAGCAGCGGCCACCGCGAGGGAGCCAGCGCGAGCCCGCGCTCCCAGCTGCGTACCGCCTGGGCGATGTCCCCGGCGTGCCACTGCGCGACCCCGAGGTGGTATTCGGTGAGCGGGTCCGCCCGCGCCGTTTCCAGCATGTCCCGCCAGTGCGGAGCCACCAGGCTCGGACCGGGCGGCGCCGCCCGGCGCGGGGCGGGGAAGACCCCGGTGCGCCACAGCTCCAGCCACGGCTCCTGGTCCTCGCCGAGCGTGTCCTCGCCGAACGGGGTGCCGGGCAGTGTGTGGCCCCCGCACAACGCCTCCAGCGCGCCCCAGCCGGAGCCGGCTGCCAGCCGCTCTCCCGGTTCGGTGTCGGCGCAGGCGCGCCAGGCCTCGTAGGCCGCGTCCACGGCCGCCCCGGGCAGCGCCGACTCCAGCGCCGCCCCGGCCGAGCCGCGCGCCGCCGCCCAGTCGTCGCCGTGCACGGCCGCCGGATCCGCGGCGAGCGCCCCGTACGCCTCCAGCCAGCTGAACTCCGCTCCGGCCTCCAGCCGTACGTGCTCCAGCTGGGTCCGGGCCAGCCCGGCCTGGATCTCCGCGTACCCGCCCGTGCCCGGCTCCGTCAGCCACTCCTGCCAGCGCCTGCCGCCCTCGCCCGCGCCCCAGACGAAGAGCTTGCGGCCGCGCAGCCGGGCCGTCGACGTCTGTACGAGGCCGTGCCCGTCCGCGTCGAGGGACGCGATCCAGGGCCGGTGCCCCTCCTGGACCTCGTAGAAGAAGTCGGCCGGGTAGGTGCTGTTCAGGGGGTAGGTGCGGTCCTTGCCCTCCCATTGGGGGACGGGGACGCTCCGCAGGGACCGTTCGTACCCGAAGTGCCAGGCCTCGTCGGCCGGGGCCAGGACGCGGGTGCCCGGGCCCTCGGGTACGGCGATGTTGGACCACCAGTACACGGGCGCGGGGCGCTCGTGCGGATTGCGCACGCGGACCCCGACGTAGAGGAACTCCGAGTCCTCGGGCAGCCACAGGTCCACCTGGAACGGCATGTCGCGCAGCCGCTCCCACTCCCACAGCCGCACCATCGCTCCCCCGTCGGGCGCCGGTACGAGGGCTGCGTGCAGCGGAGCACAGGAGAGGGTGGTGTGGCCGGTGGCGCCGATGTTCCACTCGATGCCGCCGGAGAACCACGCGCCGTTGAGGGCGAAGTTGGCGGGCTGGAACACCGGGTTGCGGTAGAGCAGTTCGCGTCCTGTGGGGACGTGGACGAGCGAGTGGATCCGGCCGCCGAGTCCGGGCAGGACGGTGACGCGCAGGTGCGCGTTCTCGATGACGATCGTCTCGATGTCCCGCTCCGAGCGCTGCCGTTGGTATCCGTCGCGGATGCGGACGGGCAGCAGTGACCGCAGCGGCTCGTACCCGATCTGACGGGCCATGTCGCGCGGCAGACCCGCGCGCGAGCGCTCGTCGAGCGCGTGCACGCCGTTGGGCGCACGGAGGGCGGGCAGCGGGTTCTCCGGGCCCAACGGCGTTGCGGGGAGGGTGAGTACGGAGCGGCTGACGGTGGTGGCCATGGGGAAATGGAACACGCCACGGCGGCCGGTGCACAGGGATTCGGCGGATCACCACCGGTCAGGATTACGCAAAGCCTGTCCTGGCACGGTCCGGTGGCCGATCACGGAGGTCATGGGCAGCTCGCCCGCGCACCGCCCCCGCCCCGCGCCCGTACCGCACCGCGCCCGCCCCGCCTCGCCCCGCCCCCGTGGAGTCGCTAGGCGAACGCCCCCGCCACCAGATCCGCGAGCAGGGCTCCCGCTCGACCCTCCGGGTCCAGATCCGGGTCGTAGATGGTGACGTTGAGGCCCACGCAGCGCGGTGAGCTGATCAAGACGCCCAGGAGTTCAGCGAGTTCGTCCGGGATCAGCCCACCGGAGTCCGGGCTGTCGACGGCCGGCATGACCGAGGGGTCCAGGACGTCGGCGTCCAGGTGGACCCAGAATCCGGCGGTGGCCGGCGGCTGCAGTCCGGTCAGGGCCGTGCGCGCCACCGGCCCGGCGCCCCGGTCGCGGATTGCCCCGACGGTGGCGGCGAAGATCCCGGCGGCGCGCAGCTCGACGAGGTCCGGGTCCCCGTCGCGCAGTCCGAAGAGCCGTACGTCCTCGTCCCGCACGTACGGCGAGAGCCCCTCCAGGTCGGTGAGATCGGCCTGGCCGCGCCCGGTGGAGAGGGCCAGTTCCTCGCCGCCGGCCGCCCCGACGGGTCCGTTGACCGCCTCGTTGCCGGGGTGGCGGAAGTCGGCGGAGCCGTCGATGGCGGCGATCCCGTACCGCCCGAGGCGGCGCATGGCGAGTGCGGCGCCCAGCTGGATGGAGCAGTCGCCGCCGAGTACGACGGGGAACTCCCCGGCCCGCAGGTGGCGTTCGATGCGGTCGGCGAGGGTGACGGTGTACGCGGCGAGGGGCCCGGCGTGGAACACGCCGTCGCCCTCCTGCCAGTCGCCCCGGTCGTAGCGCGGCGGGACGACGACCCCGCCCTCGCGCGCGCCGAGCCGGGCCAGCAGGCCCTGTTCCCGCAGGGCGCCGGCCAGTTTGTAGACGCCGGGTACGGAGCCCGGTGCGGGCGGCCGGAGCCCGAGGTTGGACGGCGCGTCGAGGAGTACGAGGGTTCGCATGGACTCATCCTGTGTGATGCCGGACCCCGGGACGAGGCATTTCGGCCGTGATCGCCCAGCGTTCGTGGTTCCTCCAGGCTCCGTCGACGTGGAGGAAGTCCGGCGACAGCCCCTCCAGACGGAAGCCGCGCCCGCGCACGAGCGCGATCGAGGTGGTGTTTCCGGGCTGGATGTTGGCCTCGAGCCGGTGCAGGTCCAGCCCGTCCGCGTCGAAGGCGCGGCCGATGGCCAGATCGAGCCCCTCGCCGAGCAGCCCGCGGCCCGCCGCGTGCGCGAAGGCCCCGTACCCGAGGGCGCCGCACCGGAAGGCGCCGCGCACGATGTTGTTGACGTTGACGAACCCGGCGATGGCGCCGCTGCCCAGCTCGCAGACCAGGAACCCGGCCCGGTCGGCGCCGGCCTCCTCGGCGAGCCGGGCCGCGTAGGGCTCGTACTCCTCGATCGTGGCGGGCGGGAACAACCACGGCCGGTGCAGCTCTCGGCTCTCGCGCACCCGAGCGGGGAACTCGGGTCCGTCAGCGGTCCGCAAGGGGCGCAGCGCGACCCGGTTTCCCTCCGCCAGGTACGTGGAATAACGCATCGCCCCAGCTTAGGACCTGTGGCAGGATCCCGGCGTGATCATCACCCCGAACACCGGACAACTCCTCCTCGCGGCCGCGCACAACAACGCCGCGTGGTGCGCCGCCGTCTCCCGCGACGGGCGGTTCACCGCCGGGGCCTGGATCAGTCCCCGCCGGACGCCGCCCTACTATCCGGACGCCGTGACCCTGACCGGGGGCACCGACGCGGCCGCGCTGGTCGCCGGGATCGACACCGTTTCCCCGGGCGCCTCGGTCAAGGACAGCTTCGCCGCGCTCGACCTGACGCCGGCCGGCTTCGAGGTGCTCTTCGGCGCCCAGTGGATCCACCGCCCGGCGGGCGCTCCGGCCGCGGCCCCGGCCCTGGAGTGGGCCCCGGTCGCCGGCCCCGCGGAGCTGGAGGCGTGGGAGGCGGCCTGGAACGGCGGGGACAGCACCGGCCTGTTCCACCCGGGCCTCCTGACCGACCACGACGGGGACATCGCCTTCCTCGCGGGCCGCGACGCGCAGGGGCGGATCCTCGCCGGAGCCACCGCCAACCGCACCGGGGAGGTCGTCGGCGTCTCCAACGCGTTCTCGGTCGACGGGACTCCGGACGAGGAGGCCTGGGCGGGCGCGCTGACCCTGGTCGACTCGCTCTGGCCCGGCCTCGCGGTCGTCGGCTACGAGTCCGGCGACGACCTCGACACGGCGCTGGGCCAGGGCTTCGCCGCCATCGGCCCGCTCCGCGTCTGGGTCCACGGCGGCTGAGCGGTCACGGAGGCTGAGTGGTCACGACGGCTGAGCAGTCACGGCGGTTGAGCGGTCACGGCGGTTGAGCGGTCACGGCTCCAGCGGGAGCAGGGGCACGTCCGTCCGCTCGAAGCCGAACACCTGGGCGTAGAGGGAGAGTTCGGCCTCCAGCGCCCGGACCATCGTGTCCGCCCGCCGGAAGCCGTGCCCCTCTCCTTCGAAGGCGACGTAGGCGTGCGGAACCGACCGCCCGCGCATGGCGGCGAGCAGTCGCTCCGCCTGCGCCGGCGGGCAGACGGGGTCGTCCAGTCCCTGGAGCAGCACGAACGGTGCGGTGATCCGGTCGGCGCGGGCCACCGGGGAGCGCTCGCGGCTGCGCAGCGCCAGGGTCCGCGGCGGTCCGGCGAGGGCGAAGACGTAGCGGGACTCCAGGTCGTGGGTCTCCTCGGCGAAGCCGAGCAGCTCCAGCACCGGGTAGATGACGGCCGCGCAGGCGTACAGGTCGGTGGCGGCCAGCGAGGCCGCGGCCGTCCAGCCGCCCGCACTGCCGCCCCGGATCGCGAGCCGGTGCCGGTCCGCGGTGCCCTCGGCGGCCAGTCCGCGCGCCACGGCCGCGCAGTCCTCGACGTCGACCACGCCCCACTGTTCGCGCAGCCTTTCCCGGTAGGCGCGCCCGTAGCCGGTGGAGCCGCCGTAGTTGACCTCGACCACGCCGATGCCGCGCGAGGTGAAGTAGGCGATGTTCAGGTCGAGTACGGGTGGTACGTGGTCGGTGGGGCCTCCGTGCGCCCACACCACGTACGGGGGGAGCTCGTCGGCGCGGGCCCGCAGCGCGGGGTGGTGCGGCGGGTAGACGTGGGCGTGGATCTCGCGGCCGCCCGGGCCGTAGAAGGTCCTGTTCTGCGGCTCCGGGTAGTACGCCGGATCGATCCGGTCCGCCCGGTCCGCCCCTGCCACCCGGCCCGCCCCTGCCACCCGGTCCGCGCCTGCGGCCCCGTCCGCACCTGCGGCCCGGTCCGCCCTTGTGGCCCCGTCCGCCCCTGCCGCCCCGCGCGTCCCGTGCGCCCCCGACGGGCCGCGCCCGCCCACCGCCTGGGCGTGCCCGGTGACGGTGTCCAGCTCCACCACCTCGTAGGCGCTGCGGGGGCTGGCCGCGACCCCGTAGACCCGGCTGCCGATGACGGCGAGCGTGGGTTGCCAGGCCGTCCACGGACCGGCGGCGTCCACCAGGTCCCCGCTCTCCGGGTCGAGCACGCCGAGTACCGAGGAGCCCTGGCCGTGCAGGACGGCGACGAGTCCTCCCCCGGCACCCGCGGCCTGGCCGGCGCCCCCCGGGAGCGCCGCGATCCACCGCAGTCCGGACTTCCAGAGCGGTCCGCCGAACTCCTCTTCCCGGGGGCACAGGTTGACGGCCCAGCCGGTCTCCGGGTCCACCCGGTACGGGTTCCACCAGCCGCCCCGGTCGCTCACCGCGAGGAGGCTCCCGTCGCCGGTCCACTCGACCTGCGCGACGGCCTCCTCCGGTCCGCCGAGTACGGTACGCGACCGCACGAGCCGGCCGTCCTCGGTGACCTCGGCCAGCCTCAACTCCGTTCCGTCCCACGGCATTCGGGGGTGGTCCCAGACCAGCCAGGCCGCCCGCCGCCCGTCCGGGGAGAGGCGGGGACCGGTGGTGAAGCGGTACCGGTCGTCGGTCAGCTCCCGTACCCGCGAACGGTCCCCGGCGGCCGACCCGTCCAGGGGTACGGCGGCCAGGACGCGGCGCACGTCGGCCGGTCCGGGTCCGGTGAACTCCTCCAGCACGCACCAGACTTCGTCGCCGCGCAGCACCGGATCGACCCAGCGCAGCCCGCCGCCGACAGCCGAGACCGGGGTCAGCGGGCGGGGGACGGAGCCGCCGGGACCGCCGGCCCCCTCCGCGCCCGCCGGTCCGTCCGGCTCGTAGGCGTACAGCCGCTGGTCGGCGAAGTGCACGAACACCACCAGCGGCCCGCCCGAGGGCTGTTGGGTGCCCGCCCAAGGCAGACCGCCGTACTCGGTGACCCGGCTGCGCACGTTCCACGGCGCGGGCAGTACGGAGGTCACGGGCCCGCCGTCCGCCGGCCTGCGGACCAGGGTGCGGCGGCCTCCTTCGGCCGGCCGGGGCTCGGTCCACCACACCTCGGAGCCGACCGCGCCCACGTACTCGGGCCGCCCGTCGAGCGAGGCGGCGAGGGCCGCGTCGATGGGCGAGGGCCAGCTGCCGTAGGGCGCCGTCCGGACTCCCATCACAGGGTGCGGAGCGCGTGGTCGAGGACGCGGACGCCGAAGTGCAGGGCGTCGACGGGGACCCGCTCGTCCACTCCGTGGAAGAGCGACCAGTAGTCGAAGCCCGGCGGCAGCTTGAGCGGGGAAAACCCGTAGCCGGTGATGCCGAGGCGGGAGAACTGCTTGGCGTCGGTGCCGCCCGCCATGCAGAAGGGGACCACGTGCCCTTCCGGGTCGAACTTCTCGACGGATTCGCGCAGGATCCCGTACGTCCGCCCGTCCACGGGGGCTTCGAGGGCCACCTCGCGGTGGTGGAACTCCCAGCGCACGTCGGGACCGGTGAGCGCGTCGAGGGTGGCGGTGAACTCCTCCTCGCCGCCGGGCAGGATCCGGCCGTCCACGTAGGCGGTGGCGGTTCCCGGGACGACGTTGAGCTTGTAACCGGCGCTGAGCATGGTCGGGTTGGCGCTGTTGCGGACGGTCGCCTCGACGAGGGCGCCGGCCGGGCCGAGCAGCGGCAGGACCCTTTCGAGGTCGAAGCCGGGGGTGCGCGGGTCCACCGACATCCCCTGGAGGGCGGCGAGTTCGGTGAGGCAGGCGGTGACGGTGTCGGTGAGGCGGACCGGCCACCGGTGCTCGCCGATCCGGGCCACGGCGGCGGCGAGCCGGCTCACGGCGTTGGCCCGGTTGGGCTTCGAGCCGTGCCCGGCGGTGCCGGTCGCCGTCAACTTCAGCCACGCGGTGCCGCGTTCACCGGCGGCGATGGGGTAGAGCGCACGGCCGGGGCCGGCGTGCACGGTGAAGGCTCCGGACTCACCGATGCCCTCGGTACAGCCCTCGAAGAGGTGCGGGTGGTGGTCGGCGAGGAAGCCGGACCCGTCGATCGCGCTGTCCTCCTCGTCGGCGGTGTAGGCGATGACGATGTCCCTGCGCGGCCTCACCCCCGCCCGCGCCCAGGCCCGTACGACGGCCAGCACCATCGCGTCCATGTTCTTCATGTCGACGGCGCCGCGGCCCCAGACCACACCGTCCCGGATCTCGCCCGAGAAGGGGTCCACGCTCCAGTCGGCGGCCTCGGCTGGCACCACGTCGAGGTGGCCGTGAACCAGCAGGGCGGGGGCGGCGGGGTCGGTGCCCGCGATCCGGGCCACCACGTTGGTGCGGCCCGGGGTCCGCTCCAGCAGCTCCGGTTCCAGGCCTGCGGCGGCGAGCCGCTCGGCGACGTACTCGGCGGCCGGCCGCTCCCGGCAGTCGCCGCCGCCCCGGTTGGTGGTGTCGATGCGGATCAGCCCGGAAGTGAACTCGACGACCTCGTCGAGCGCCACCCCGTCGACCGGGGACTCGTCGACCGGGGACTCCAGGACCGAGCCGGGTCTGGGGTCGGACATGTCAGCCATACTGTTCCTCCACCGCTGCCGAGACGATCGTCGTGACCGCCTTGAAGGTCCGGATCCCCTCGTACATGGTCCCGCTGGTGTACGCGACCTTGCGCTCACCCGACGGGCCGACGCCGGGAACCACCGTGGCGGCCATCGCCAGGTGCTCGGCGTCGAACTCCACCTCCACGGTGAACGGCCCGCCCCGAACCGGTTCGTGACGGATCGCCAGGTGTGCCGCCGCCTTGGCCGCGGCCCTGATGTCGGCGGCCGTGCGGGCGGGGGTGCGGCACACGGCGGCGTAGCGCGAGACGTGGTCCTTGACGGCGACGGTCACCGCGTCCGGGGCGTAGCCGGCGGCGTCGACGCACGTCAGGTCGTCTCCGGTGACGAGGACGACCGGGACCCCGTACTCGGCGACCACGTGGGCGTTGAGGACTCCTTCGCTCGCCCGGGTGCCGTTCAGCCAGACGCCGGTGATGGAGTTGGCGAGGTAGGTGTGGGCGAGGACCCCCTCCGCGCCGGCGCCCGTGTGGTAGCCGACGAAGGCGATGCCGTCCACGTCCCCGTGCTGGACGCCCTCGACCATGGAGAGGGACTTGTGGCGGCCGGTGAGCATCTCGACGCGCTCGTCGAGCCGCTCGAGCAGCAGGTTGCGCATGGTCCAGTGGGCCTCGTTGACGAGGACCTGATCGGCGCCGCCGTCGTAGAAGCCGAGTACGGCGGCGTTCACGTCGGAGGTGAACATCGTCCGGCAGCGTTCCCACTGCGGCGTCCCGGGCAGCACGTCGGCGGGCCAGGTGACGCCGGTGGCGCCTTCCATGTCGGCGGAGATGAGGATCTTCATCGGGCCCCCGGGCGGTCGGTAGCGCTCAGGCCCCCACCCTAACCGCCCGGACCCCATGGGTCCCGGGGCCACGCCAGGCCACGTCGGGCGCACGCTCGGACGCTTCCGGGGGCTCACGGACGCGCCCGGGCGCATCCGGATGCGTCCGGATGCGTCCGGATGCGTGCCGCGGTTCCGCCGCACCCCCGCCGCGCCCCGGTTCACCCGATCCGGTGAGGCCGTGTCCCCGGCCTCACCGGCAACGCCCTTGCTCAGCCCTTGACTTCGGCGGCCAGGTTGGCGAGCAGGGTGTCGTAGATGCGGGCCAGGCCCTTGGGCGCGAAGGTGCGCTCGAAGAAGCCGCCGATGCCGCCCGCGCCGTTCCACACGGTGGTGACGACGGCCTTGGACTTGCCCTCGCCGGCCGGGGTGACCGTCCAGGTGGTGACCATGGAGGAGTTGCGGTCCTTCTCCACCAGCTGGCCGTCGGTGGGCTCGGTGACCTCGAGCAGGCAGTCGCGGACCCGCTTGCTGGTGGCCTGGAGCTTCCAGTGGACGAGGGTGCCCTCGCCGTCACCGCCCTCGCGCACCTCGTACTCGCTGAAGTGCTCGGGCAGCAGCTTTCCCCGGGTCCCGGTGTAGTCGGCCAGCGCGTCGAACACGGTCTCCGCGTCGGCCTCGATGATCCGCTCCGTGGTGGCCTCGACCTGCGCCATGGCTGTTCCTCCAGCAGTTGTGTCCGTCGTCGCGGCAAGCCAACCACCTCCGGGGCGGGGGCCCAAATCCGGGTCGGACGTGGCAGCGGACGCCGACGAGGAGGGTGTCGGCCGGCAGACCGGCGCAATGGGCCCGCTGCGGCCCCGGCGGGCGGTGCGCCGGTCCGCTCGGAGGGCCCGCGCGCTCCGAGCACACCCCTCGCACCACTCTGACCAGCCTGTTTCTCGGCCCGCACGATCATGGGAACGTTTGTTCTATTCTCAGGCCAGAGCTACCGAGGGAGGCGCACCATGCGCTGGGACAATCTGAGCGACGAAGCCGACGGGCCCGAGAACGCGGGCAAGGGATCCGGCCGCGGAACGACCGAGCCCGCCGCGCCCACCGGACCCGCCGCGCTCTTCGGGACCGGCGCCGTCGTGACCCGCACCTTCGACACCCCCGAATTCCGCGGGATCACCTTCCACGAGGTCCGCGCCCGCTCGATCCTCAACCGGGTCCCCGGCGCCTCGCGGATGCCGTTCGAATGGACCGTGAACCCCTACCGGGGCTGCAGCCACGCCTGCGTCTACTGCTTCGCGCGCAAGACGCACAGCTACCTCGACCTCGACACCGGCATCGGCTTCGACTCCCAGATCGTCGTCAAGACCAACGCCCCCGAGCTGCTGCGCCGCGAGCTCGGCTCCCCCCGCTGGACCGGCGCGCACGTCGCCATGGGCACCAACGTCGACTGCTACCAGCGCGCCGAGGGCCGCTACCGCCTCATGCCCGGCATCATCGGGGCGCTGCGCGAGCGCGCCAACCCCTTCTCCATCCTCACCAAGGGCACCCTGATCCTGCGCGACCTCCCCCTCCTCCAGGAGGCCGCCGCCGTCGCCGACGTCGGGATCTCGGTCTCCGTCGGCTTCACCGACACCGCCCTGTGGCGCACCGTCGAACCCGGCACCCCCTCCCCCGCCGCCCGACTGCACGCCGTGCGCACCCTCACCGACGCCGGCATCGAGTGCGGGGTGCTGATGGCCCCGGTGATCCCCTTCCTCGGGGACTCCCCGGAGCAGCTGCGGGACACCGTCCGGGCCGTCGCCGCCTCGGGCGCGACCTCCGTGACACCCCTGGTACTCCATCTGCGGCCCGGCGCCCGGGAGTGGTTCACGGCCTGGCTGGGCGAGCACCACCCCCATCTGGTCGAGCGGTACGAGCGGATGTACGCGGGCGGCTCGTACGCGCCGACCTGGTACCAGCGCATGATCACCCGCCAAGTCCACGAGCTCGCCGCCGAATTCGGCATCGGCCCCGGCGGCCGTGGACCGGCCCGGCGGATCGTCGTACCGGAGCGGCCGGCCGGGCCCGCGCCCGCCGGGCCGACCCAGCTGACCCTGCTCTGAGCCTCCCCGGGAGCGCCCGTACGACCGTACGACCGACTGAAGGGTCATCACATCGGGCCAATCGGCCGCCCAATCCCCCCTTCCGAGCACAGGTTCCGGGACGATTCCGCCCAGAACCCTCGGCTGGGAGGCCCCATGAGCGCCACGATCCGTCCGCCCCTGAAGAAGCGCGCCGCCGTCCTGCTGGCGGTCACCACCGTCGCGGCCGCCCTCGCGAGCCCGGTGACGGCCGCCGCCCCGTCCGCGCCCGCGTCGCGCGGGGCGGCGCCGGCGCCCCTGCAATGGTCGAACTGCGCGACCTCCCGCTATCCGACGCTCCAGTGCGCCTCCCTCAAGGTCCCCCTCGACCACGACCGCCCCGACGGCCGCCAGATCTCCCTCGCCCTGACCCGGGTCCCCCACACGGCCGCCCGCTCCCAGGGCCCGCTGCTGGTGAACCCGGGCGGCCCCGGCGGCAGCGGCCGCGCCCTGGCCGGACACATCGCCTCCGCGCTGCCCAAGGACGTGGCCGGCCAGTACGACGTGATCGGCTTCGACCCCCGGGGCGTCGGCAAGAGCGAGCCCGTCCTGGACTGCGGCGCCGGGCACTTCACGCCCGTGCGACCCGATTCCGTACCCCTGGACGAGGAGACCGAGCGGGCCAACCTGGAGCGGGTGAAGTCCTTCGCCGAGTCCTGCCAGACCCGGCACGCCGACGTGCTCCCGTACATCGGCACGGTCTCCGCCGCCCGCGACCTCGAGGTGCTGCGCGCCTCCCTGCGCGCGGAGAAGCTCAGCTACTTCGGCTACTCCTACGGCACCTACCTGGGCGCGGTGTACGCCAAGCTGCACCCCGACCGGATCCACCGCCTGGTCCTGGATTCGGTCGTCGACCCGGCCGGGGTCTGGTACGAGGACAACCTCGCGCAGGACCAGGCCTTCGACGCCCGCCACAAGTCCTTCCTGGCGTGGGTGGCCCGGTACGACGCCACTTACCACCTCGGCGCCAACCCCTCCGAGGTCGAGGCCCGCTGGTACGCGATGCGCTCCGCGCTGCGCACGACCCCCGCGGGCGCCAAGGTCGGGCCGGCCGAGCTGGAGGACACCTTCATGCCGGGCGGCTACTTCAACGGCTACTGGCCCCACCTCGCCGCGGCCTTCTCCGCGTACGCCGTGGAGGGCGACCAGAAGCCGCTGATCGCGGCGTACGAGAAGTTCGGGGCGGTGGAGCCGTCGGCGGGCAACAGCTACAGCGTGTACACGGCGGTGCAGTGCCGGGACTCGGCCTGGCCGAGGGACTGGAACCAGTGGCGCGCGGACATGTGGCGCACGCACGCCAAGGCGCCCTTCATGACCTGGAACAACGCCTGGTACAACGCCCCGTGCGCGTTCTGGCCGACGCAGCCGCTCGAAGCCCCGGACGTCACGAACACCGCCCTGCCGCAGGCGCTCCTCTTCCAGGCCACGGAGGACGCGGCGACCCCGTACGAGGGCGCGCTGAGCATGCGGCGCAAGCTCGCGGGCTCGGCGCTGGTGGTCGAGGAGGGCGGCGGCAACCACGGCATCTCGCTCAGCGGCAACAAGTGCCTGGACGAGAAGCTCGGTTCGTACCTGTTGACGGGCAAGGCCGCGGACGCCGTCTGCCCCGCCCAGCCGGCCCCCAAGCCGCTCCCGGCGACCCGCGCGGTCCCGCCGTCCGCGGGCGGCGCGGCACTGCACGGCCTGCTGGGCTTCCGGGGGTAGGCGGTTGTGCCGGGGTGGGCGGTGCGCCGGGGGTGAAGGTCCGGCGCCGGTCCGCACCGGGCACAATCGCGTCCATGACCACCACAACCAACAGCCACCTCACCCGGATCGCCGCTCCCGAGGGCGTCGCCGCGGGCACCGGATACAGCCACGTCGTCTGGGGCACCGGGCGGTTCGTCGCCGTGTCCGGGCAGTGCGCCTTCGACGAGAAGGGCCAGGTGGTCGGCGAGGGCGACGCCGCCGCCCAGGCCCGGCAGGTCTTCGAGAACCTGCGGCGGTGCCTGGCGGCGGCCGGGGCGACCTTCGACGACGTGGTCAAGCTGACCTACTTCGTCACGGACGTCGCCGACCTCCCCGCGGTACGCGGGGCCCGCGACGCGGTGATCGCCGCCGACCGCCTCCCGGCCTCCTCGGCCGTCCAGGTGGCGGCGCTGTTCCGGCCCGAACTGCTGCTGGAGGTCGAGGCGTTCGCGATCGTCCCCGCGGAGCGGATCAGCTGAGGTCCAGGCCCCGCAGGGCCGCCGACGCCGCCACCGCCAGCCGGGGGTGCGATTGGGCCCGGGTCAGGACCTCCCGGGCGCGCTGGTCCGCCAGCGCGCCCAGCCCCTCCACGCAGGCCAGCGCCACGCGCCAGTACGGGTCGTTCGGCGCGAGCAGCCGCGCCAGGGTGCGGATCAGGGCCGGCGCGGACTCGGGGGCGCGCAGCGCCGTCAGCAGCCGGACCGGGTGCAGGGCGTAGGCCGTGCGCAGTTCGTTGGTCGCGAGCGCCGCCGCCGCGCGTGCGGTGCGCGGGTCCCCGAGGACGGCCAGCGCCTGCGCGGCGGCCTCGCAGCGCGGCGGGTCCCGGTGATTGAGCAGCAGGACGAGCGGTTCGAAGGCGCGCCGGTCGCCCGCCAGGCCGAGCCGGTACGCGGCCAGCTCGCGGGCCCACAGCGGCCGGCCGGGCTCGGTCAGGGAGGCCGCCAGGCCGTCCGGGTGGGCCGCGAGCAGCGCCTCGTACTCGGCCTCGTACTCAGGTGCCCGGGAGGCTTCCGCCCGCAGGCGCTCCAACACGTCGTTCACGCGGGCCACCCTAGGGGCCCGGGGCCGACCGGCGCTCCGGGTTCCCGTAGAGCAGGGCGCTTGATCGATGATCGATGATCGGTACATTTGGGCGGTACAGGTCACATCTCCGCGCTCTGGCGGACCAGTTACCAACGGGTTACTGTCCCTACAACACGTACGGGGCGGCCTGGTGACGCAGCCACCTCGTACCAGTCGGTTCAGCACCACCCTCAGCACATCCTCACGGCGTGACCCCGGGACAGGGCTCCGCCGTTTCCGCCCTCCGGGTTCTTTCCGGGGCTTTCCCCGGGCTACTGCCCGCGGGCTCCTTTTCTCCGGGTTCGTTCCCGCTCCCGCCGGGTTCTTTCCCTACGGGCTCCCTCCCTCAGGGGCCCCCGGGCATCTCCGTACGGCCTTCCGTACGGCACCGCGCGCGCCGTGCGCCGCGCGCTCCCTCAGTCGTCACCCTCTTCCACTGGAGTCCCGCGATGGACCTTCCGTCCACGTCCAGTCAGTCCTCCCCCACCTCCCGGCCCGCCCTGCAGACCATCGCCGTCGTCGGCCTCGGCACGATGGGCACCGGCATCGCCGAGGTCCTCGCCCGGGCCGGCCGCGAGGTCATCGGCATCGACATCAGCGAGGCCGCCGGCCGCCGGGCCACCACGGCCCTCGCCGCCGCCACCGCCCGCTCCGTGGCCAAGGGCCGGCTCACCGAGCAGGAGCGCGAGGGCGTGCTCGCCCGCTTCCGCACCTTCTCCGAGCTGGGCGCCGCCGCCGAGGCCGATCTCGTCATCGAGGTCGTGCCCGAGTCCTACGAGCTCAAGCAGCGCGTCTTCCGCGAGCTCGACGCGATCGTCCGGCCCGGCACGATCCTGGCCACCGGCACCAACGCCCTGTCGGTGACGCGGATGGCCGCCGAGTCGCAGCGCCCGGAGCGCGTGGTCGGCCTGCACTTCTTCAACCCGGTCCCGGCGATGAAGCTGGTCGAGGTCGTCTCCAGCGTGCTGACGGCCCCGCCGGCCGTCGAGGCGGTCACCCTGCTCGCCCGCGAGCTCGGCAAGGAGCCCGTCTCGGTCGGCGACCGGCCCGGCTTCGTCGCCGACGGCCTGCTGTTCGGCTACCTCAACCAGGCCGCCGCGATGTACGAGGCGAAGTACGCCTCCCGCGAGGACATCGACGCGGCGATGCGGCTGGGCTGCGGCCTGCCGATGGGCCCGCTCGCGCTGCTCGACCTGATCGGCGTGGACACCGCCCGCACCGTCCTGGAGGCCATGTACACGGCCTCCGGCGACCGGCTGCACGCTCCGGCCCCCATCCTCGGCCACCTCGCCGAGGCGGGCCTGACCGGCCAGAAGTCCGGGCGCGGGTTCTACACGTACGAGGCCCCGGGCAGTCAGGTCATCGTCCGCGACCTGCAGACCCCGCCGGACGGCGACCTGGTCCGCGCGAGCCGTCCGGTGAACTCGGTCGGCGTGGCCGGCTCGGGCACCATGGCGAGCGGCATCGCCCAGGTCTTCGCCCAGGCCGGTTTCCCCGTGGTGCTCGCGGCCCGCGGCCAGGAGAAGGCGGACGCGGCGAAGGCCGCGATCGGCAAGGCCCTGTCCCGTGCGGTGGACCGGGGCCGGCTGACGAAGGAGGCCGCCGCGGCCACGCTGGACCGGATCACGCCGGCGGGTTCGCTGGAGGCGTTCTCCGAGGTGGACCTGGCCGTGGAGGCCGTCGCCGAGAACCTGGAGGTCAAGCAGGAGCTCTTCCGGGCCCTGGACAAGGTCTGCAAGCCCGGCGCGGTGCTGGCCACCACGACCTCCTCGCTGCCGGTGATCGCGGTCGCCCGCGCGACCTCGCGTCCGCAGGACGTGATCGGCATGCACTTCTTCAACCCGGCTCCGGCGATGAAGCTGGTCGAGGTGGTCCGGACCGTCCTGACCGCCGACGACGTGCACGCGACGGTCCGCGGGATCTGCGCCAAGGTCCGCAAGCACCCGGTGGACTGCGGTGACCGTGCGGGCTTCATCGTGAACGCGCTGCTGTTCCCGTACCTCAACAACGCGATCAAGATGGTCGAGCAGCACTACGCCGGCATCGACGACATCGACGCGGCGATGAAGCTGGGCGGCGGCTACCCGATGGGGCCGTTCGAGCTCCTCGACGTGGTCGGCCTGGACGTGTCGCTGGCCATCGAGCAGGTCCTGCACAAGGAGTTCCGCGACCCGGGCCTGGCCCCGTCCCCGCTGCTGGAGCACCTCGTGGCGGCGGGCTGCCTGGGCCGGAAGACCGGCCGCGGATTCCGTGAGTACGCCCCCCGCCGGTAACCGACGGCGGGCCATCGAGCCGGATGCGTGGGGAGGGCTGCTCGGGTCTGCCGGACCCTCACGGCAGGCCGTACCCTCCGAGCCCAGTGCGGGCCCTCCCCCGCATCCACCCCGGTCCCACCACCCTCGGGAACGCTCTCCCGCACAAATGAAGTACGTTCGCTCTATGTCCCAGCCCGCCAAGACCTCGACCCGCGCCTCCTCGGCCTCCGACGCCACGGAGAGCCCGGCCGGCACCAAGGCGGCCGCGCAGCGGCTCAAGATGCGCCGCGAGCTGGCGGCGGCCGCGATGGAGCTGTTCGCGACCAAGGGGTACGAGGCCACGACGGTCGACGAGATCGCCGCGACGGCCGGAGTGGCGCGCCGGACCTTCTTCCGGCACTTCCGGTCCAAGGAAGAGGCCATCTTCCCGGACCACGACGACACCCTGACGCGCGCCGAGGCCGTCCTCGACGTGGCCCCGGCGCACGAGCACCCGCTCGACACGGTGTGCCGGGGGATCAAGGAAGTCATGAAGATGTACGCCGCCTCGCCGGCGGTGTCGGTGGAGCGCTACCGGCTCACCCGCGAGGTGCCCGCGCTGCGGGAGCGGGAGATCGCCTCGGTCGCCCGCTACGAGCGGCTGTTCACCCGCTATCTGCTCGCGCACTTCGACGAGCAGGACCACCACGACGGCAACGATGATCCGCTGCTGGCCGAGGTGGCCGCCTCCGCGGTGGTCACGGCCCACAACCACGTGCTGCGGCGCTGGCTGCGGGCGGGCGGCCAGGGGGACGTGGAGGCGCAGCTGGACCACGCCTTCTCGATCGTGCGCAAGACCTTCGGCTCCGGCATCGGCGCGGGGCGCACGCTGGGCTCGGGCACGGCGGGACACACCACGGCCGCGGCCCGGGGATCCGCCGGGGGCGCGGCCCCGGAGCCGGCCCCGGCCTCGGTCCGTACGCGGGGCGAAGTGCTGGTGGCGGTGGCCCGTACGGACGCGCCGCTGGACGAGGTCATGCGGACCATCGAAGAGGCACTGAGGAACAAGTCGTAGACGCTCGCGCGTAGCTCGCGCCCCTCGCCGCGCACAGGTCGCGCGTAGCTCGCGTGTAGCTCGCGTCACAGTGGCCGCTCCCTTTCCGGGGGCGGCCGCTTTTGTTTGTCCGGCTTGCCCATACTCGCGAGTAACTTTGATCGATCATCGCTCATCCGTGCAGGTCAATCGGCAAATGAGAGAAAGTTTTGGCACGCGGTGCCTTGCTGAGTGACACGGGGTGCCATACGTTGAATCTCGTCCGGATGTCCCCGCGGCCCAGCCCACTCGGCACGGAACGCGCCCCGGATGCCTGCGTCACCAGGCCCCCCGCAACGCCCCACCACAGGCAACGCGCAGCAGCACCTCAGCCGAATCGACGGCGCCCCTCACCAGATCCACCGCTTCACCGCTCCACGCAACCCCTTTCCCTCAGCGCACCCTCATCAGCGCACGGCCGGAGGCAACACCGTGAAGGACATCCTGGACGCGATCCAGTCGCAGAGCGCTACGTCCGCCGACTTCGCCGCCCTGCCGCTCCCCGACTCGTACCGCGCGATCACCGTGCACAAGGACGAGGCGGAGATGTTCGCCGGGCTCACCACCCGCGAGAAGGACCCCCGCAAGTCCCTGCACCTGGACCAGGTCCCGGTGCCGGAACTCGGCCCGGGCGAAGCCCTGGTGGCCGTCATGGCCTCCTCGGTCAACTACAACTCCGTGTGGACCTCGATCTTCGAGCCCGTGTCCACCTTCAGCTTCCTGGAGCGCTACGGGCGCCTCTCGGAGCTCACCAAGCGCCACGACCTCCCGTACCACGTCATCGGTTCGGACCTCGCGGGCGTCGTCCTGCGCACCGGCCCCGGCGTGAACGCCTGGAAGCCCGGCGACGAGGTCGTCGCCCACTGCCTCTCGGTCGAGCTGGAGTCCTCGGACGGCCACAACGACACGATGCTCGACCCGGAGCAGCGCATCTGGGGCTTCGAGACCAACTTCGGCGGCCTCGCCGAGATCGCCCTGGTCAAGTCCAACCAGCTCATGCCCAAGCCCGGCCACCTCAGCTGGGAGGAGGCCGCCTCCCCCGGCCTGGTCAACTCCACCGCGTACCGCCAGCTGGTCTCGCGCAACGGCGCCGGCATGAAGCAGGGCGACAACGTCCTGATCTGGGGCGCCAGCGGCGGCCTCGGCTCGTACGCCACCCAGTTCGCGCTGGCCGGCGGGGCCAACCCGATCTGCGTGGTCTCCAGCCCCGAGAAGGCGGACATCTGCCGCGCGATGGGCGCGACCGCGGTCATCGACCGCAACGCCGAGGGCTACAAGTTCTGGAAGGACGAGCACACCCAGGACCCGAAGGAGTGGAAGCGCTTCGGCAAGCGCATCCGCGAGCTGACCGGCGGCGAGGACATCGACATCGTCTTCGAGCACCCGGGCCGCGAGACCTTCGGCGCGAGCGTCTACGTCACCCGCAAGGGCGGCACCATCACCACCTGCGCCTCGACCTCGGGCTACATGCACGAGTACGACAACCGCTACCTGTGGATGTCGCTCAAGCGGATCATCGGCTCGCACTTCGCGAACTACCGCGAGGCGTGGGAGGCCAACCGCCTGATCTCGAAGGGCAAGATCCACCCCACCCTGTCGAAGGTCTACTCCCTGGAAGAGACCGGCCAGGCCGCCTACGACGTCCACCGCAACCTCCACCAGGGCAAGGTCGGCGTCCTCGCGCTGTCCCCCGAGGAGGGCCTGGGCGTCCGGGACCACGAGATGCGCGCGACGCACCTCGACGCGATCAACCGCTTCCGCAACATCTGAGACGCCTCAAAGGCCAAAGGGACAGCCTGAGATGACAGAGCGCCAGAAGGACCGTCCGTGGCTCATGCGGACGTACGCCGGCCACTCCACGGCCGAGGCGTCCAACGAGCTGTACCGCCGCAACCTCGCCAAGGGCCAGACCGGCCTGTCGGTCGCGTTCGACCTGCCGACGCAGACCGGATACGACCCCGACCACATCCTCGCCCGCGGCGAGGTCGGCCGGGTCGGGGTCCCGGTCTCCCATCTGGGCGACATGCGGCGGCTGTTCCAGGACATCCCCCTGGAGCAGATGAACACCTCGATGACGATCAACGCCACCGCCATGTGGCTGCTGGCGCTCTACCAGGTGGCCGCCGAGGAGCAGGGCGCGGACATCGCCCAGCTCCAGGGCACCACACAGAACGACATCGTCAAGGAGTACCTCTCGCGGGGGACGCACGTCTTCCCGCCCGGGCCGTCCCTCCGCCTGACGACGGACATGATCGCGTACACGGTCAACCACATCCCGAAGTGGAACCCGATCAACATCTGCAGCTACCACCTGCAGGAGGCCGGGGCCACGCCGGTCCAGGAGATCTCGTACGCGATGTCCACGGCCATCGCCGTACTGGACTCCGTGCGCGACTCGGGCCAGGTCCCGCCGGAGCGGTTCGGCGAGGTCGTCGCCCGCATCTCCTTCTTCGTGAACGCGGGCGTCCGCTTCATCGAGGAGATGTGCAAGATGCGCGCCTTCGGCCGCATCTGGGACAAGATCACCCGCGAGCGCTACGGCATCGAGAACGAGAAGCAGCGCCGCTTCCGCTACGGCGTCCAGGTCAACTCCCTGGGCCTGACCGAGGCGCAGCCGGAGAACAACGTCCAGCGCATCGTGCTGGAGATGCTCGCGGTCACCCTCTCCAAGGACGCCCGCGCCCGCGCCGTGCAGCTGCCGGCCTGGAACGAGGCGCTGGGCCTGCCCCGGCCCTGGGACCAGCAGTGGTCCCTGCGCATCCAGCAGGTCCTGGCCCACGAGAGCGATCTGCTGGAGTACGAGGACATTTTCGCGGGCTCCCACGTCATCGAGGCCAAGGTCGAGTCCCTGGTGGCCGAGTGCCTGGCGGAGATCGACCGGATCCAGGAGATGGGCGGTGCGATGGCGGCCGTCGAATCCGGGTACCTCAAGGGCGAGCTGGTCTCCTCGCACGCCGCGCGGCGGGCCCGGATCGAGGCCGGCGAGGACAAGATCATCGGTGTCAACTGCTTCCAGCAGACCGAGGAGAACCCCCTCACCGCCGACCTGGACGGCGCCATCATGACGGTGGACGGGGCGCTGGAGGCGCAGACCGTCGAGCGCATCGGCCGCTGGCGGGCCGAGCGCCAGGAGTCCGCGGACCGACAGGGCGGCGGCGACCCGTTCGTCTTCCCGACGGTGATGCAGGCCCTGGACCGGCTGAAGGAGGCTGCGGCGGGCGACGAGAACCTGATGGAAGCCACCCTGGAGTGCGCCCGCGCCGGTGTCACCACCGGCGAGTGGTCGAACGCGCTGCGGGAGGTGTTCGGGGAGTTCCGGGCGCCGACCGGGGTCTCGTCGGCGCCGGTGGCCGTGACCGCCGAGGAGGGGACCCCCATGGCCCTCGTCCGCGCCAAGGTCTCCCGTACCGCCGACGAGCTGGGCTCCGGCCGGCTGCGCCTGCTGGTCGGCAAGCCGGGCCTGGACGGGCACTCCAACGGGGCCGAGCAGATCGCCGTACGGGCCCGCGACGCCGGTTTCGAGGTGGTCTACCAGGGCATCCGGCTGACCCCCGAGGAGATCTCCTCGGCGGCGCTGGCCGAGGACGTGCACTGCGTGGGACTGTCCATCCTGTCCGGCTCGCACAGCGCGCTCGTGCCGGACGTCCTGGAACGCCTGCGTGCGGCGGGGGCGGGTGACATCCCCGTCGTCCTCGGAGGCATCATTCCGAATGCCGACGCCGTGGCCCTCAAGGCGGCCGGGGTGGCCGCCGTCTTCACCCCGAAGGACTTCGGCATCACGGAGATCATCGGCCGTATCGTCGACGAGATCCGCAAGGCGAACAAGCTCCACCCGCTCGGCGAAGCCGACGACAGCCACACCAACGACGCCATCGACACAGCTGCAAGCACGGAGGTCCCCGCATGACCACGCCCCCTTCCCCGGTCAACCGGCTGCGGCCGCGCCGCTCCTGCCTCGCGGTGCCGGGTTCCAACCCCCGGTTCCTGGAGAAGGCCCAGGGCCTGCCGGCCGACCAGGTCTTCCTCGACCTGGAGGACGCCTGCGCCCCGCTCGCCAAGGAGGGCGCCCGCCACACGATCGTGGACGCGCTGAACAACGGTGACTGGACCGGCAAGACCCGTGTGGTGCGCGTCAACGACTGGACCACGCACTGGACGTACCGCGACGTGATCACGGTCGTCGAGGGCGCCGGCCAGAACCTCGACTGCATCATGCTGCCGAAGGTGCAGGACGCCCAGCAGGTGGTGGCCCTCGACCTGCTGCTGACGCAGATCGAGAAGACCATGGGCTTCGAGGTCGGCAAGATCGGCATCGAGGCGCAGATCGAGAACGCCAAGGGCCTGGTCAACGTCGACGCGATCGCGGCCGCCTCCCCGCGGCTGGAGACCATCATCTTCGGGCCGGCCGACTTCATGGCCTCCATCAACATGAAGTCCCTGGTCGTGGGCATGCAGCCGCCCGGCTACGGCGCGGACGCCTACCACTACATCCTGATGCGGATCCTGATGGCGGCCCGCATGCACGACCTGCAGGCGATCGACGGCCCCTTCCTCCAGATCAAGAACGTCGACGGCTACCGCGAGGTCGCCGGGCGCGCGGCGGCGCTGGGCTTCGACGGCAAGTGGGTGCTGCACCCCGGCCAGGTCGACGCGGCCAACGAGGTCTTCTCCCCCTCCCAGGAGGACTACGACCACGCCGAGCTGATCCTCGACGCGTACGACTGGTGCACCTCGGAGGCCGGCGGCAAGAAGGGCTCGGCGATGCTCGGCGACGAGATGATCGACGAGGCCAGCCGCAAGATGGCCCTGGTCATCTCCGGCAAGGGCCGCGCCGCGGGCATGCAGCGCACCACCAAGTTCGAACACCCCTCGATCGAGAAGACGGCGGAGGCGTAGGGCCATGCAGTTCGGACGCACGTACGAAGAGTTCGAGGTCGGGGCGGTCTACAAGCACTGGCCCGGAAAGACGGTCACCGAGTACGACGACCACCTCTTCTGTCTGCTGACCATGAACCACCACCCGCTCCACATGGACAGCAACTACGCGGAGAACACCACCGACTTCGGCAAGAACGTCGTCGTGGGCAACTACATCTACTCGCTGCTGCTGGGCATGTCCGTGCCGGACGTCTCCGGCAAGGCGATCGCCAACCTGGAGATCGAGTCGCTGCGGCACGTGGCGCCGACCTTCCACGGCGACACCCTCTACGGCGAGACCACGGTCCTCGACAAGACCCCGTCGAAGTCGAAGAACGACCGCGGCATCGTCTACGTCGAGACCAAGGGCTACAAGCAGGACGGCACCCTCGTCTGCGTCTTCAGGCGCAAGGTGATGGTCCCGACCGAGACGTACATCAAGGAGCGCGGCGGCGAGCAGCCCGGCCGCCCCACGCTGAAGGAACAGGGGAGGTAGAACCATGAGCCGACTTGCCCAGACCGCCGGCCTGACGGACGACCAGAGGGACATCCTCAAGACCGTCCGGGAGTTCGTCGACAAGGAGATCATCCCGGTCGCGACCGAGCTGGAGCACCGCGACGAGTACCCGCAGGCGATCGTCGACGGCCTCAAGGAACTCGGCCTCTTCGGCCTGATGATCCCGGAGGAGTACGGCGGCCTGGGTGAGTCGCTGCTCACCTACGCGCTGTGCGTCGAGGAGATCGCGCGGGGCTGGATGTCCGTCTCGGGCATCATCAACACGCACTTCATCGTGGCGTACATGCTCAAGCAGCACGGCACGCAGGAGCAGAAGGACCACTTCCTGCCGCGCATGGCGCTGGGCGAGGTGCGCGGCGCGTTCTCGATGTCCGAGCCGGGGCTGGGCTCCGACGTGTCGGCCATCACGTCCAAGGCGGTGAAGGACGGCGACGAGTACGTCCTGAACGGCCAGAAGATGTGGCTGACGAACGGCGGCACGTCCACGTTGGTCGCCGTGCTGGTGCGCAGTGACGAAGGACACCCGGAGGGCACCGCCCCCCACAAGTCGATGACGACGTTCCTGGTGGAGAAGGAGGCCGGCTTCGGCGAGGTCCGTCCCGGCCTGACCATCCCCGGCAAGATCGACAAGATGGGCTACAAGGGCGTCGACACCACCGAGCTGATCATGGACGGACTGCGCATTCCGGCCGATCGGGTGCTCGGAGGCCAGACGGGCCGAGGGTTTTACCAAATGATGGACGGGGTCGAGGTCGGCCGCGTCAACGTGGCGGCCCGTGGCTGCGGCGTAGCACAGCGTGCGTTCGAGCTGGGTGTCTCATATGCCCAGCAACGTCACACTTTCGGCAAGGCCATCGCCGAGCACCAGGCGATCCAGTTCAAGCTCGCCGAAATGGCTACCAAGGTCGAAGCCGCCCATGCGATGATGGTCAATGCGGCACGCAAAAAGGACTCCGGGGAACGAAACGACCTCGAAGCAGGGATGGCGAAGTACCTCGCCTCCGAGTACTGCAAGGAGGTGGTGGAGGACGCGTTCCGCATCCACGGTGGCTACGGCTTCTCGAAGGAGTACGAGATCGAGCGTCTCTACCGAGAGGCACCCATGCTGCTCATCGGTGAAGGTACCGCCGAGATTCAGAAAATGATCATCGGGCGACGCCTGCTTGAGGAGTACAAGCTCCAGGGCTAAATGTCCCTTTTGTGGTAAATCATCCAGTGGTTTTCCGCAAAAGAGTCACTAGCAGTCACCGGCCACCGGCCACCGACTCGGCTTCTGGCTTGCCCAGTTGTTGCGCGCAACCGATAGCATTCCAGTAAAGCCGCCGTCCCGTCCCCCTATTTGCGGCGCGGCACCACCCGCTACGAAGGTCATCCATGCCCCACAGCCAAACCTCTGCACCTCGCGTCGGCCTCCTCGGTGGACGCCTCGCGCGCGGAGCATCGCCGTGGCTTCTGCCGACCGTCGCCACCGCCGCTCTCAGCCTCACCCTGGCCCGGAAGTCCGGGCGCTGGGCGGCAGTGGCCGTGCCCACCACCGCGCTCGCGGCGGGCATGCTGTGGTTCTTCCGCGACCCCGAGCGTGAGATCGCACAGGGCCGGGTCATCTCGCCCGCCGACGGTGTGGTGCAGAGCATCATGCCGTGGAAGGACGGACGGACCCGGGTCGCGATCTTCATGAGCCCGCTGAACGTCCACGTCAACCGCGCGCCCCTCGCGGGCACGGTGACGTCCGTGGAACACGTCCCCGGTGGATTCGTTCCGGCGTTCAACAAGGAGAGCGAGAACAACGAGCGCGTCGTCTGGCACTTCGACACCGAGCTCGGTGACATCGAGATGGTGCAGATCGCCGGCGCCGTCGCGCGTCGCATCGTCCCGTACCTGCCGGCCGGCACCAAGGTGGAGCAGGGCGAACGCATCGGTCTGATCCGCTTCGGCTCCCGCGTCGACATCTACCTCCCCGAGGGCGTCGAGGTCGCGGTCGAGGTCGGGCAGACCACCACCGCGGGGGTGACCCGAATTGACCGTGACTGACCCTGAGACTCCGGCCACCGGCTGGGTTCCGGAGGCGTCCACGTCCGAGGAGGAGTCCGCCGAGGACGACATGCCGCTGTCACTGCGGCTGTCGATAGCGGACACCCTCACCCTCGGCAACGCCACCTGCGGATTCATGGCGGTGTACTTCACCACCACGGGCATCCTCATCCCGCACCTCACCGGCAGCGGCGAGTCGGGCATGGCCCGCAGCAGCGCCGCGACGGCCGTGATACTGATGCTGCTCGCCGCGGTCTTCGACCTCTTCGACGGCATCGTGGCCCGCAAGCTGCGCAGCTCGCCGATGGGCGCGGAGCTGGACAACCTGTCCGACCTGATCAGCTTCGGGCTGGCGCCCGCGTACTTCGTCCTCGTCTACGGCATGGTCGCCGACGACGCGGTCCAGAAGATGTCGGCGCTGGCGGCGATCGTGGTGCTGCTGGCCGTCGTGCTGCGGCTCGCGAGATTCAGCTGCGTGACGATGAAGGACGGCATGTTCCAGGGCATGCCGAGCCCCTTCGGCGCGTTGACGGTCGTCTCGATCGTGCTGCTGGAGCTGCCGTTCGTACCGACGCTGCTGGCGATCGTCGGGGTGGCGTGGCTGATGGTGAGCCGGGTCGAGTACCCCAAGCCGCGGGGTGTCCTCGCGGTGGCGATGCTGAGCTGGATCGTCGGGGCGATGGGGCTGCTGGCGGCCTGGGCGTTCGACGCCCCGGGCGGCGGGCTGCTCCTCCAGACGGGCTGCGCGCTCCAGATCGCCCTGGCGGCGACCATCCCGCTGTTCGCCACGACCCGTCGCGCGAACACCTTCCGCCACAACCGGCGCGAGGCGAGGGCCACGCAGGCCCCGTAAGCACGGCTGTACGCACGTGAGAGGGCCCCCGGCCGCCGCAAGGCGACCGGGGGCCCTTCCGCATCCCCGCAGCGCCGCGGGACGCCGTGCCGGGCGCCCTGACCCGGTGAACCTTTCCGGGCAGCACACCAAGGGACGCACCGGGGGACGCACCCAGAGGCCGGCCGAGCGGCTCCAGCCACCGCTAGCCTTGATGTCGGAAAACCGCCAGCCCGGGGACCGCCCCGCCGGGAGGATGGATCCATGTACACCGACACCGCGCGCTGCGTGAGGGCCGTCCAGTCCAAGGACGCCCGCTTCGACGGCTGGTTCTTCACCGCCGTCCGGACCACCGGGATCTACTGCCGTCCCAGCTGCCCCGCCGTGCCGCCCAAGGTCGAGAACATGACCTTCCTGCCCAGCGCCGCGGCCTGCCAGCAGAGCGGCTACCGCGCCTGCAAGCGGTGCCGGCCCGACACCTCCCCGGGCTCTCCCGAGTGGAACGCCCGCGCCGACGCCGTCGCCCGCGCCATGCGGCTCATCCAGGACGGCGTCGTGGACCGGGAGGGCGTCCCGGGTCTCGCCGCCAAGCTGGGGTACTCCGCCCGGCAGGTGGAGCGCCAGCTCAACGCCGAACTCGGCGCCGGACCCCTGGCCCTCGCCCGCGCCCAGCGCGCGCAGACCGCCCGGCTGCTGATCGAGACCTCCGAGCTCCCGATGGGCGACATCGCCTTCGCCGCCGGGTTCTCCTCGATCCGTACCTTCAACGACACCGTCCGCGAGGTCTTCGCCCTCGCCCCCAGCGAGCTGCGGACCCGCGCCGAGAAGGGCCCCAAGCAGGACCAGGTCCCCGGCACCATAAGCCTGCGCCTTCCCTTCCGCACCCCGCTCAACCCCGACAACCTCTTCGGCCACCTCGCCGCCACCGCCGTCCCCGGCGTCGAGGAGTGGCGCGCCGGTGCGTACCGCCGCACGCTGCGGCTGCCGTACGGCACCGGCGTGGTCGCGCTGACCCCGCAGCCCGACCACATCGGCTGCCAGCTGGCCCTCACCGACCTGCGCGACCTCACCATCGCCATCAGCCGCTGCCGCCGGCTCCTGGACCTGGACGCCGACCCCGAGGCCGTCGACGAGCTGCTGAGCGCCGACCCGCTGCTCGCGCCGCTCGTGGCCAAGGCCCCCGGGCGCCGGGTGCCCCGTACGGTCGACGCGGAGGAGTTCGCCGTACGGGCGGTCCTGGGCCAGCAGGTGTCCACCGCGGCGGCCCGCACCCACGCGGCCCGGCTGGTGAGCGCCCACGGCGAGCGGGTGACCGACCCCGACCCCGAGGGCGGGCTGACCCACCTGTTCCCGTCCTCGCAGGCACTGGCCGAGCTCGACCCGCAGGCCCTGGCCCTGCCGCGCAGCCGCCGCTCCACCCTGACCACGCTCGTCTCGGCGCTCGCCGACGGCTCCCTCCCGCTCGGCATCGACAGCGACTGGGACACGGCCCGCGCCCGGCTGGCGGCGCTGCCCGGTTTCGGACCGTGGACCACCGAGATCATCGCGATGCGGGCGCTGGGCGACCCGGATGCCTTCATCCCCGCCGACCTCGGGATCCGGCGGGCAGCGAAGGGGCTCGGGCTGCCGTCCACCCCGGCGGCGCTCACGGCCCGCGCGGCGCACTGGCGGCCCTGGCGCGCGTACGCCGTCCAGTACCTGTGGGCCACCGAGGACCACGCCATCAACGTCCTGCCCGCCTGACCGGCGCGCAGCGCCCGATCCGCAGATCAGCCGATCCGCCCGAGGAGTACGAGCACCATGTCCACCACCAACAGCAACAGCAGCAACAACAAGCGGCACACCGTCGTCGACAGCCCCTACGGGCCGCTCACCCTCGTCGCCACCGACGGCTTCCTCAGCGGCCTCTACATGAGCGGTCAGCGCCACCGCCCCGCCGAGGAGTCCTTCGGCGAGCGGGTCGCCGCCGGCGAGGATCCCTTCCCCGAGGTGGTGCGGCAGCTGACCGCCTACTTCGCCGGGGCGCTCACCGAGTTCGACCTGCCGGTCCGGCTGGAGGGCACCGACTTCCAGCGCAGCGTGTGGGAGCAGCTCGTACGGATCCCCTACGGGCAGACCTGGTCGTACGGGGAGCTGGCGGCCCGCCTCGGCAAGCCGAACGCCTCGCGCGCTGTGGGCCTGGCCAACGGGAAGAACCCGGTCGGCATCATCGTGCCGTGCCACCGCGTCATCGGGTCGTCCGGCTCCATGACCGGCTACGGCGGCGGCATCGACCGCAAGGTGCGGCTGCTGGCCTTCGAATCCGGGGCCGAGCAGCTCTAGCCGGGCGGATCTGGCCGCCAACCCTGGCCGAGCAGCTCTCGCCGAGTAGCACTGGCCGCGTCGTGCCGGGGTCGAGTGCCCCGGGGCCTCGGCTCAGATCACCAGGAGCGGGACCAGCAGGGCGAAGGCGGCCCCGGCCTCGACGGCGTAGCCGTACAGGGACGGGTGCTGCACGGGGGCGGCCAGCAGCACCACGCTCTGCTGGGCCGCGGCCGCGCCCACCCACTCGGCGTCGGCGCCGAGGCTGCCCTGGTACCAGCCCTCGCAGGAGCCGGGGCCGGTGACGGCGAGGACGTCGTCCTCGCGGCGGTAGTAGGCCTGCCAGTCCGCGGCGGGCGCGGACCAGGCCTCGAAATCGGTGAACGGGGCCCAGCCGCCCTCGCGGATCGCGGTGTCGAACATCCATACCCGCACCCCGTCGGGGGTGACCTCGCCACCGGCCTGCTGCTCGGTGGTGAAGTGGACCATGGGCAGGGCGTCGGGCCCGTCGGCGGTGCTGGGCCAGGCGTACATCGTGATCATCTGCTGAATTCTGTCCTGCTCGGTGTAGGCACGGAATAACGAGCGGGACGGGCTACGAGGCCTGCGGCCGGAGCCCGTTCTCGAGCTCGGCGGTGCCCTCGCCCGACTGCAGGATCCGGTAGGCCTCTTGGGTGCGCAGCCCCAGCGGCCCCGGCAGGTAGGCCGTCAGTTCGGCCGGTTCGACCAGCCGCCACGAGATCAGCTCTTCCTCCTGGAGCTTGATCGAGGCGAGCTGCTCGGCATCGAGCACGCCGCCGTCGAAGAGGTATCCAACGAGCGGGGGCCGGCCCGCACCGACGGTCCAGTCGACGGTGAGCAGCCGGCCGAGCGGGATGTCGATGCCGATCTCCTCGGCGCTCTCGCGGCGGGCCGCCGTGCGCGGGGACTCGCCCTGGTCGGACTCGATGGTCCCGCCGGGCAGGGCCCAGCCCTCCCGGTAGTTGGGCTCGACGAGGAGCACCCGGCCCCGGGCGTCCCGGTAGAGGGCGGCCGCACCGGCCAGCACCCGGGGCAGGCTCGCGATGTAGGTGGCGTAGTCATCCGTGGTGGTCACGCCGCCACCCTAACCAACCGCCCCGCGGAGGCGCCGATCACACCTCGGAACCGCCCGCGCCCGTACTCCCCGTACCGCCCGTACTACCCCGTACCGCCCGTACTTCCCGTACCGCCCGTACTACCCCGTACCGCCCGCACTTCCCGTACCGCCGCCCTCGTGGTCGCGGTTCCGCGACTCGGCCAGGCGGCGGAGCCTGGGGTGGCGGGCCGGGCCCCGTTCGGTGACGGCGTCGCCGACCACGGCCTTGACGGCGTCGCGCAGGCCGTGCAGGGCGTGGTGGCGGGCGGGGCCCGCTCCCGGGTCCTCGCGCAGTTCCTTCACCAGGGCCCAGCAGAGCAGCAGCATCACGATCACGAAGGGCAGCGCGACCAGGATGGTGGCCGTCTGGAGGGACTTCAGGCCGCCCGCGACGAGGAGCACGGCGGCCACCGCGGCCATCAGCACGCCCCAGGTGACGACGAGCCAGGTCGGCGGGTGGAGCGAGCCGCGGCTGGTGAGGGAGCCCATGACGAGGGAGGCGGAGTCGGCGCTGGTGACGAAGTACGTCATCACCAGCAGCATCGCGATCCACGAGGTGAGCGAGCCGAGCGGGAGGGCGTCGAGCATCGCGAAGAGCGAGGCTTCGGTGCCCTCCTCGGCCTTGGCGGCCATGTCGGCGACGCCCGTGGAGTCGAGGCGGATCGCGGTGCCGCCCATGACGCAGAACCAGACGACGGTGGCGCCGCTGGGCACCAGGAGCACGCCGACGAGGAACTCGCGGATCGTGCGGCCGCGCGAGATGCGGGCGATGAAGGTGCCGACGAACGGCGCCCAGGAGAGCCACCAGGCCCAGTAGAAGATCGTCCACGCCCCGAGCCAGGCGCTGTCGGTGAAGGCTCCGGTACGGGAGGCCATGGGGAGCAGCTCGTGCAGGTAGCTGCCGACGCTCGCGGGGATCACGTCGAGGATGTAGACGGTCGGGCCGAGGACGAAGACGAAGAGCATCAGGGCCGCGGCGAGCACGATGTTGATCGTGCTGAGCCATTTGACGCCCTTGTGCAGGCCGGAGAAGGCGGAGAGCACGAAGGCGGCGGAGAGGGACCCGATGATGATCAGCTCGACGGTGGTCGAGTCCTCGATCCCGGTGGTGATGTCGAGGCCCTTGGACACCTGGAGCGCGCCGAGGCCGAGGCTGGTGGCGGTGCCGAAGACGGTCGCGAAGACGGCGAGCAGGTCGATGGACTTGCCCTGCCAGCCGTTGGCCCGCTCCTCGCCCATGAGCGGGACGAAGGCGGAGCTGAGGCGGTTGCCGCGGCCCTTGCGGAAGGTCGCGTAGGCCAGGGCCAGGCCGGCGATGCCGTAGATCGCCCAGGGGGTGAGGGTCCAGTGGAAGAAGGAGTAGTCCAGCGAGGCGCGGGCCGCGTCCCCGGTGCGGGGGGCCGCCCCGCTGGCGGGCGGCGGATTCAGGTAGTGGGTGAGCGGCTCCCCCACCCCGTAGAACATGAGGCCGATTCCCATGCCGGCGCTGAACATCATCGCGATCCACGCGAGGTTCGTGAATTCGGGTTCCGAGTCGTCCCTGCCGAGCCGGATCCGGCCGAAGCGGCCGATCGCGAGGACCACGCACATCACGAGGAACACGTCGGCGGCGATCACGAACAGCCAGGCGAAGTTGTCCAGCACCCAGGCCAGCGCCGTGCTCGACGCCGTGTCGAAGGAACTCTTGCCGAGCGCCGCCCAGGCGACGACGGCCAGTACGGAGATCACTCCGATGGTCACGACGGTACGGTCGGGAGTGCCGTCGTCCGGGCCCGCGGAGCCCCCACCTGGGGGATCCGGACTTGCCTGCTCCAGTGAATCCGTACGCATGCGGCCACACTATGCAGGCGTATATCCGCATTTAGGGGCATGGCACGCCGGGTGTGGCCCAGGCCACCCATGGGCATAGGAGGATCCTCCGGATAGGCTCAGGGCGGGCGCGACTGCACTGTTCGATAGCAAGGGATTAGCAAGGTGACGGACGGAGCAGTAACTGAGACCGCGCGCGTGCTCATCGCCGCGGACAAATTCAAGGGCTCGCTCACGGCCGTTCAGGTCGCGGAGCGGGTGACGGCCGGCCTTCGCAAGGCCGTACCGGGCGTGGAGATCGAGACCCTCCCCGTCGCGGACGGCGGCGACGGTACGGTCGCGGCCGCCGTGGCGGCCGGTTTCGAACGCCGGGAGGTACGGGTCACCGGACCCCTCGGTGACCAGGTCACGGCCGCTTTCGCGCTGCGCGAGGGCACCGCGGTGGTCGAGATGGCGGAGGCCTCCGGCCTCCAGCTGCTGCCCGCGGGTGTCTTCGCCCCGCTGACGGCGACCACCTACGGCTCCGGCGAACTGCTGAAGGCCGCGCTCGACGCGGGAGCGCGCTCGATCGTCTTCGGTGTGGGCGGAAGCGCCACCACGGACGGCGGCGCGGGCATGCTGGCCGCACTGGGCGCGGTGTTCCTGGATGCGAACGGTGAACCGGTCGGTCCGGGCGGCGGCGCGCTGGCCGCGCTGGCCTCGGCCGACCTGTCGGGCGTCGACCCCCGCATCAAGGAGGTCGACTTCGTCCTGGCGAGCGACGTGGACAACCCTCTGACGGGTCCGAAGGGCGCTCCGGCGATCTACGGCCCGCAGAAGGGGGCGTCGCCCGAGGACGTGGCGGCGCTGGACGCGGCGCTGGCTCACTTCGCGGAGGTCCTGGAGAAGTCGATCGGCTCCCTGGCCGCGGAGGCGGCGCTCTCGCCGGGGGCGGGCGGTGCGGGTGGCATCGGCTACGGGGCGCTGCTGCTCGGAGCCTCGTTCCGTCCCGGCATCGAGCTGATGCTGGAGGTGCTCGGCTTCGCGCCGGCCCTGGAGCGGGCGACGCTGGTCATCACCGGTGAGGGCTCGCTGGACGAGCAGACCTTGCACGGCAAGGCTCCGGCCGGTGTCGCGGCGGCGGCCCGCGCGGCGGGCAAGGAGGTCGTCGCGGTCTGCGGCCGCCTGCTGCTCACGCGGGAGGCGCTCCAGGCGGCCGGGATCCGTCGGGCGTACCCGCTCACGGAGATCGAGCCGGACCCGGCGGTGTGCATCGCGAACGCGGGGCCGCTGCTGGAGCGGGTCGCGGCGAACATCGCGGCCGACGTCCTCTGACACCCCTGAGCGCGTGAGGCCCGGACCCCCTGGAATTCACCGGGTGGGTCCGGGCCTCTGCCGTTCCCCGGATCGCTCACGGCCTGCGGCCGGTCACCACCAGGTTTCCGTCCGGTGTGCGGCGCGCGAGGTGGCCGGTGCGGAAGTATCCGTCCTCGGTGAAGGAGCGCGCGTCGTCCTCGGGCGCCCGGTAGTAGCCCCGCTGGGTGTACGGACCGCGGGCGAGGAGTTCGCCGCTCTCCCCGTCGGGCACGGCCTCGCCCTCGGCGTCGACGACGCGGATCTGGTCCTCGGGCGAGAGCGGGCGGCCCTGCGTGGCGAGCACGGTCCCGTCCGGATCGGCGGGCCGGGTGAGGGTGAGCACCCCCTCGGCCATGTCGAAGACCTGCTGGGGGCGGCAGCCCAGTTCGGGGCCCGTCCGCTCGGCGGTCTCCCGGTCCGGGGGCGCGCCGCCGATCTGCACGAGACGCAGACTGCTCACGTCGGCCCGGACCGTGGGAAGCGCGTCGAGCCAGCGCCGGACCACGGCGGGCGCCGCCGACGTGACGGTGACCCGCTCCCGCTCGATGGCCGCGAGGCATTCGGCGGGGCCCGGGTCCTGCGTCAGGACGACGGTGCCGCCGAAGGTGAGGGTGCCGACGATGCCGGGGCCGCCGAAGGCGAGGTTGGACTCGGCGGGCAGCGCGGCGAGGTACACGTCGTTCTCGGTGAGCGACACCAGCTCGGCGGCGGCCCGCGCCTGGTAGGCGTAGTCGTTGTGCGTGCGCGGAACGAGCTTGGGCGCCCCGGTCGCGGCGCCGGAGACCAGGAAGAACGCCACCTCGCCGGCGCTCTGCGCGAGCGCCGGCTCGGGCGGCGAGTCGATGGAGGCCAGCGGGAAGTAGTGGCAGCCCGACGTGTCGGTCGTGAAACCGCCGTACGGGGACGAGCCGCCCGGCGCTTCGAGGGGGAACACCCGCCGCAGGAAGGGTCCTTCGGCCGCGATGCCCGCGGCCATCGCCGTGTGGTCGAAGCCCTGGTACGTCGAGGGACCGACGTAGCCGGTGGCCTGGGAGACCCGTACGAGGTGGGAGAGCTCGGACGCGCGGTGCGAGACCGGGCACAGCACGGGGACCACGCCGGCCCGCATGAGCGCGAACACGGTGGTGACGAACTCGGGGACGTTCGGCAGCTGGACGACCACCCGTTGCCCGCGCCGGAGCCCCCGCAGCCGGAAACCGGCGGCCATGCGGTCCACGCGCCGGTTCAGGGCGGCGTACGTGACGCGGGTGTCCCCGTGCACGAGCGCGGTCCGCGGCCCGTACTGCAGGGCCCAGCCGCGCAGCAGGTTGTCCAGCGTGGTGCCGCGCCAGTGGCCCGACGCCCAGTAGTGGTCGACGAACTCCTCGGGCCAGGGTGTACAGCCGGCGAGCATGGGGGTCATCCGCTTCCTTCTGTACCGGTTTCTTGATCTTTCCCATCCAATCCGTCGACCCCCATCCCGGCAATGCGCTTTCCGAACCATGGCCGCCGGGCTCCGTCAGCGGAAAGACCAAAGTGGCGCCGGCGGCGAAGAGCGGCGCCGGTCCTACACGTCGGCGCCGGCCCGGGCCGCGTCGACGACCTGGCCGGTCGTGACGATCCGGGCGAAGCCGCCGCCCTGGAGGTTGACCGCGGTGGCCGTGGCGAGCTGGTCGGCCGTCAGGCGCCGCGCGTCCGGGCCCGCTTCGTCGGCCAGGTCGAAGGTGTGGGTGGCGTCGAGGGGTACGAGGACGTCGTAGCCCAGGTTCCCGGCCATCCGGGCGGTGGTCTCGACGCACATGTTGGTCTGGATCCCCGCGACGACGAGCTGTCCGATGTCCTGCCCGGTGAGCCAGTCGGCCAGGTCCGGGGTGCCGTAGAAGGAGGAGTTCACGGACTTCGTGATGTGCAGGGCGGCCCGCTCCGCGCGCTCGGCGACGAAGTCCTTGAGGGCGTACCCCGGCTGGTCCGGCGAGAGGACGGAGCCGGTTTGGCGCGAGGCGTGCCGGACGATCACCACGGGGCGGCCGGACTCCTGCCAGGCGTCCATCAGCGCGGCGATGTTGGCCTCAGCGGCCGGGTTGTTGCGCGGGCCCCAGAAGGCGTCGTCGTCGAAGCCCTTCTGTACGTCGATGACCAGCAGGGCACTGTTCGGGGCGATCTCGATCTCGTTCGTCATGGCTCCATCCTGCGCGGCGTGGGGTCCCCGGAACAGGACCGTCCGGGACCCGAACCGATGGGATCCTGCCAGGCTGGCAGGGCTGCGTCCGCCGGGGGCCGGAACGGCCCCGTGGCAGACTCGACGTCATGCACCGCGTCGCGATCGTCGCCCAACCCGGCATCCGCGCTTTCGACCTGGCCGTCATCACCGAGATCTGGGGTCCCGACCGCAGCCCGCTCGGAGTCCCGCCCTTCGAGCTGCGCCGGTGCGCCCTGGCCCCCGGCCCGATCCCGCTCCCGGGCGGACTGGAGCTGACCCCCGACCGGGGGCTCGACTGGCTCGCCGGCGCCGACCTCGTCGTCGTACCGGCGCTGGCCCGGCCCTGCGATCCGACGCCGGAGCCGGTCCTCGCCGCCCTGCGCGACGCGCACGCCCGGGGCATCCAGGTGGCCGCCCTGTGCGCGGGCGCGTTCATCCTCGCCGAGGCCGGGCTGCTGGCGGGGCGCCGAGCCGTGACCCACTGGTCGCTGGCCCCGACGCTGGCCGGCCGCCACCCGGCCGTGCTCGTCGAGGAGGCCCCGCTCTACGTGGAGGACGACGGGCTGTGGACCTCGGCCGGGGTCGCCTCCGGCATCGACCTCTGCCTCCACCTGGTCCGCCGGGCCCACGGAGCCGAGGCGGCAGCCGCCATCGCCCGCTCGATGGTGACGGGACCCTTCCGCACCGGCGACCACGCCCAGTACCTGGACCGCCCGACCCCGGCCGCCGACCGGACCGCCGAGGCACTGGCTTCCGTACGGGAACGGGCGCTGGGGCGGCTCCGGGAGCCGCTGGACGTGGCCACGCTGGCCCGGTGGGCCGGGATGTCGCCGCGGTCCTTCGCCCGGCACTTCGCCGCCGCCACCGGCACGACCCCGCACAAATGGCTCCTCGGCCACCGTCTGGACGAGGCCCGCAAACTGCTGGAGCGGACCGACCATCCGGTGACCGAGGTGGCCCGCCGGGCCGGTTTCACCAGCGAGGTCACCTTCCGCCAGCACTTCACGGCGCACGTCGGCACGAGCCCCCGCGCCTACCGCGCGGCCGCCAACGCGTCAGGACCTCCCCCAGACCCCACGGACAGTGTTAGAAATGGCTCATGACCGGACGTTTCGGCCCACCCCAGGGCCCTGAGGGAGCTCCCCAGGACGGGTCGCCGTCCGGGCCCTCGTCCGGGCCCTCGTCCGGGCCCCCGTCCGGCCTTCCTCCCGGAGCGGCCGAGGCCGGGAGCGGGACCGGGCACAGCGCCCGTGGCAGCGCCCGGCACAGCGCCCCGCGCGGTCGCGCACGCCGGTTCGCGCGGTGGTTCACGCGCCCCTTCAGCAAGCTTTCCGCGGGCCCGTCACTCGGCGCGCGCAGTGTCGCAGGCCAGGTCTTCGCCCTCCAGGCCATCATCGTGCTGGTGCTGATCAGCGCCGCCACCCTGGCCCTGTTCCTCCAGGCCCGCTACGACAGCCAGCGCGACGCCCGCAACCGCTCCCTCGCCGCGGCGGAAGGCTTCGCCCACGCCCCCGGCCTCCCGGACGCGCTGAAGTCCGACGATCCCACCGCCGTTCTCCAGCCCCTGGCCGAGGGCGCGCGCCGGTCCTCCGGCGTGGACTTCATCGCCGTCCTGAACACCGACGGGACCCGCTACACCGACTCCCGCCCCGAGCTGATCGGCCGGCGTTCCACCGGAGACTTCTCCCGCGCCGTGGCCGGGCAGCCCTTCACCGAGACCTTCGAGGGCAAGCCGAGCGACGTGGTCCGCGCGGTGGTACCTGTACGGGACTCCTCCGGCAAGGTCGTCGGCCTGGTCTCCACCGGCATCGAGATCGCCAACGTCGGCGACGTCGTCGAGGGCCAGCTGCCCCTCCTCATCGGCGCGGCGGGCGGCGCACTGCTCCTCGGCACCGGCGGCGCGGCCCTGGTCAGCCGACGGCTGCGGCGCCAGACCCGGGGCCTCGGCGAGGCCGAGATGACCCGGATGAACGAACACCACGAGGCCGTTCTGCACGCCGTCCGCGAGGGCGTCCTCATCATCGACGCCGACGGCCGGCTGGTCCTCGCCAACGACGAGGCCCGACGGCTGCTCGGGCTGCCGCCCGACGCCGAGCAACGGCACGTCGGCGACCTCGGCCTCGATCCGCGCACCGCCGCGCTGCTCGCCTCGGGGCGGGTCGCCACCGACGAGGTGCACCTGTCGGGCGACCGGCTCATCGCCGTCAACGTACGGCCGACCAAGCCCTACGGCGGTCGCCCCTCCGGCACCGTCATGACCCTGCGCGACTCCACCGAGCTCGCCGCGCTCTCCGGCCGGGCCGCGGTGGCCCGCGACCGCCTCCAGCTGCTCTACGACGCGGGCGTGCGCATCGGGACCACGCTCGACGTGGTGCGCACCGCCGAGGAGCTGTCCGAGGTGGCGGTGCCGCGCTTCGCCGACTTCGTCACCGTCGAGCTGCTGGAGCCCGTACTGCGGGGCGAGGAACCCACGGTCGGCACCCATACCGAGATGCGCCGGGCGGCGATGAGCGGGATCCGCGGCGACCAGCCGCTCCAGCCCGTCGGCGACACGATCCGCTTCGTGGTGCCGACCGCGCCGATGGCGGCGGCCCTGGATACCGGGCGGGCGGTCCTCGCGGCCGATCTGAGCGCCGCCTTCGGCTGGCGGGCCCAGGACCAGGAAGGGACCCGCGTCGCCCTCGACTACGGCTTGCACTCGCTGATCGCCGTACCGCTCCAGGCGCGCGGCGTGGTCCTCGGCATGGCCAACTTCTGGCGGGCCGACACCCCCGAGCCCTTCGTCGAGGAGGACCTGTCCTTCGCCGAGGAGCTGGCCGCGCGGGCCGCCGTCTCCATCGACAACGCCCGCCGCTTCACGCGCGAGCACGCGGTGGCGGTGACCCTCCAGCGGAGCCTGCTGCCCCGGGCGCTGCCGGCGGTGAGCGCCGTGGACGTCGCCTTCCGGTACCTGCCCGCGAAGGCGGGGGTGGGCGGTGACTGGTTCGACGTGATCCCGCTCGCCGGTGCCCGGGTCGCCCTGGTCGTCGGGGACGTGGTCGGGCACGGGGTGCACGCCGCCGCCACGATGGGCCGGCTGCGGACCGCCGTGCACAACTTCTCCACGCTCGACCTGCCGCCCGACGAGCTGCTCGGGCACCTGGACGAGCTGATCGTCCGGATCGACCAGGACGAATCCGCTGCGGGCGCGGACCACGGCGAGGGCGACGGGGCGGGCGAGGCCTCGGGCATCACGGGCGCCACCTGCCTCTACGCGGTCTACGACCCGGTGTCGGGCCACTGCGCGATGGCCAGCGCCGGTCACCCGGGCCCCGCGCTGGTCTGCCCGGACGGGGAGGTCGAGTACCCGGAGCTGCCGATCGGGCTGCCGCTGGGCGTCGGCGGGATGCCCTTCGAGGCCGTCGAGCTGGAGCTGCCCGAGGCGAGCCGCCTGGTGCTGTTCACGGACGGGCTGCTGGAGGACCGCGAGCGGGACTTCGACACCGGCCTCGACCTGCTGACCGAGACCCTGTCCAGGCCGGACCGCACCCCCGACCAGGCCTGCTCCGACGTACTGTCCGCGCTGCTGTTCCCGGTGCCGAGCGACGACATCGCCCTGCTCATCGCGGACACCCGTCGGCTGCCGGCCGAGCGGATCGCGGAGTGGGCGGTGCTCCCCGACCCCTCCGACGTCTCCCGGGTGCGCAGGGCGGGCGTGGCCCAACTGACCGCGTGGGGCATGGAGGACGTCTCCTTCACCGCCGAGCTCATCCTCAGCGAGCTGATCACCAACGCCATCCGCTACGGAACCGCGCCGATCCGGGTCCGGCTGCTCCGCGACCGCACGCTGATCTGCGAGGTCTCCGACGGCAGCAGCACCTCTCCGCACCTGCGGTACGCGGCCACGACCGACGAGGGCGGCCGCGGCCTGTTCCTCGTCGCCCAGTACGCGGAACGTTGGGGCACCCGCTACACGGAGCGCGGCAAGGTCATCTGGGCCGAGCTCGCCCTGTCGGACGGGGCGGCGCCGGACCCGGTCGTCCCGGACCTGGACGCCCTCGAAGACCTGGCCTGGTAGGGCAACCGCCACCCTAGGGCAGTTCCAGGGTCCGGGCCAGCAGGACCGCCACGTCGTCCTGCGGGGCCGCCGGGAGGAGCCGGGCCAGGATGTCGTCGCACAGGGCCTCCAGTGGCTGCTCCGTGCCCTCCAGGGCGGCCGCGAGCCCCGTCATCCCCTCGTCCAGGTCGCGGTCCCGCGACTCGATCAGGCCGTCCGTGTAGAGCACCAGCAGGCTCCCCGGGGGCAGCCGCACCTCCTCGGTGCGGAACTCCCGGCCGCCCGTGCCGAGCGGGGTTCCGGGCGGGCCGTCCAGGAAGCTCACGGCCCCGGCCGCCGTGACCACGGCCGGGGGCGGATGGCCCGCGCGGGCGATGACGCACGCGCCCGTCGCCGGGTCGTGGACGGCGTAGACGCAGGTGGCCATCTCGTCCTCGCCGAGGTCGGCCACCACCGCGTCCAGCGAGCGGAGCATCTGCTCGGGCTCCACGGCGTGCCGCGCCAGCGTCCGTACCGCCGTGCGCAGTTGGCCCATGACGGCGGCCGCGTGGATGCCGTGGCCCATCACGTCGCCGATCACCAGGCCGGTCCGGCCGTCCGGGAGCTGGATCACGTCGAACCAGTCGCCGCCCACGTCGTGGTCGCTGGCCGGCAGGTAGCGGCCGGTCAGCTCCAGGCCGGCGACCTCGGGCAGCGCGTTGTTGGTGAGGCTGCGCTGCAGCGTCAGGGCCGCCGCGCGCTGGCTGGTGTACATCCGGGCGTTGTCGATGTTCAGGGCCGCCCGCGCGACCACCTCGTCGATCAGGACGCAGTCCTCGTGGTCGAAGACCTCGCGCCCGCGCGCCCGGGTCACCACCACCACGCCGAGCACCCGGCCGCGGGCCACCAGGGGGACCATCCGGGCGCAGCCGAGGGTGGCCAGGTAGGCGCGCAGCGCGGCCGCGCGCGGATCCTTGATCAGGGCCGGGATGTCGGCCGTGTAGAGGTTCATGGCCTGGCCGTCGGTGATGACCTGCTCGTACGCGGTGCCGACGGGGATCTGGAAGGTCTGCCCGGCGATCAGCTTGGCGGTGGGGGCGGCCGGGTCCGGGAAGACGGCGGCCAGCCGCCGGAGCACGCCCCGGGTGGAGGCGGCGGCCTCGTCGGGTTCCAGTACCGCTTCCAGGAGCTGTACGTCGGCCGAGTCCGTGAGCTGCGGTACCAGCACCTCTACGAGCTCCTGGGCCGTCTGGCTGAGGTCCAGCGTGGTGCCGATGCGGGTGCCGGCCTCGGCGAGCAGGGCGAACCGGCTCCGCGCCCGCTCGGCCTCGGCCTGGGCGCGCTGACCGTCGGTGATGTCGATGAGGGAGGCGATCACGCCGAGCGGCCGCCCGGAGCCGTCGAGCAGCGGGGCGTAGGAGCAGGACCAGGTCCGGTCGTGGTCGGGGTCGGCGGAGGTGCGGCCGGTGCGGCGCACGTCCACGACGGCCGTCCCGCGCTCCAGTACCTGCCGCATGAGGCGTTCGAGGGCGGCCGCGTTGACCCCGGGCACGACCTCGGTGAGCCGTTTGCCGATGTGCTCGGCGGCCGACACCCCGTTCATCCGGGCGAGGGCGTCATTGACGCGCAGGAAGCGCAGGTCGGTGCCGAGGGTGCCGAGGCCGATGGGCGACTGGGTGAAGAGGCTCTGGAGGGCGGCGAGCGAATCGCGCATCCGCAGCACCTCGGTGGTCTCCACGGCGATGAGCATGGCCCCGGTGCGCCCCTGCGGGTCGGGGGCGGGCAGGATCCACATCTCCATCGGGACCCGGTGGCCGTCCCGGTGGCGCACGGGCAGGGTGCCGACCACGGTCTCTCCGGCCTGGACCCGGCGGGTCAGCTGGTCGGCGAGCTCGTGATTGGCCTCGGGGACGAGCACGGAGGACCCGAACCGCCCGAGGATGTCCTCGGGGCGGTGGCCGAGCAGGTCCTGGGCGGCCAGCGACCACTCGACGACGCGCCCGTCGGCGTCCTCCCGCCACAGGGCGATGGGAAGCAGCTCGCTCAGGACGCCCGCGTACCCGACAGCAGCCCCCGGCTGGTCCGGTACCTCGCTCGTCTCCTGGTACGTGTCCAATGCGCCGACCTCACCCCGGGGGGCCCGATTCCTACCGAATCACACTAGCCGAGGGTGCGGGGAGCGGCGCTGTGTGGGGATGCCCCGGCCCGACGCGGCCGTGCGCGGGGTCACGGCCTCAGCGTGACGCGCCGAGTGCCGCCCGGTCGCGCCAGCGGCTGAAGAGGCTCTCCGGATCGCCGCTGTACGACCACGGGATCCGTGTGGCCCGGTTGTCCAGGAGGGTGAAGACCTCCACGGACTCCTCCTCCATGCCCGCGTGGACCAGACCGTGGGCGAGGTAGTTGAGGTCCGCGACGTCCTGGGCGTAGGGCCTGGTGCGCCGCGCGATCCAGTTCTCCAGCGCCGTACGCAGGTCCCAGCGTGCCCGCTCGCCGCTCCAGTGGGTGGCCAGCGCGATCGCCGACCGCCCCTGGGTCTCGCTCTCGTGCCGGTACTGCTCCGCGCGTGCCACTTGCGGAAGCACCGCGAGGGGCGAACCGGGGGGAGCGTAAACGGCGCCGTCCCAGGCGAAATTGTAGGACTCTCCGTGCGAACCGTGCCAGCGGGCGGAGAAGTAGCGCAGCACCTGGTGGTGGCCCTCGCGGTGGTGGGGGGCGCGGGCCCGCAGTTCCCGCCACCAGTGGCCCATGTTCGGGTCGCCGCCTTCGTACAGTCTGCCGAGCGTGACGAGGGAGACGTAGGGGTGCGGGTCGGCGGGTGCCAGGTCGCAGGCCCGCAGGCAGGTCCGGGCCACCTGGTCCAGGCCGTCCTTCGGGGGCATCGCCCCGCTGCGCGCGGCGGCGAACATCCGCATCACCTCGGTCTCCGCGCGCAGTATGGCGGCGTCCGGGTTGGCCGGGTCGGCGGCGTGCCAGACGTCCACGGTCCGGCTGCTCGCCGCCGCGTCCGCGAGCAGCCGTATGCGGTGCGCACGCCGGTCCCAGTCGTCGCGGGGGTGTTCCGCGAGGAGGTCGCGGGCCCCTTCCCAGCGGCCCATCACCATGTCCTGGCGGCATTCCTCGAGACCGCGATCGCCGAACGCGTGATCGTAGACCGGTGCTCCTGAACGCCGGCGCAGCCAGGCCGCCATGCACATTCCTCGATTCGGTTCTCTTCGATGGGGGACGCGGGCCGCGGGACCTCTGGGTTCCTCGGGTCCTTGGGGTCCTCGGGGTCGTCGGACTTCAGAAGTCGGTGAGGATCCCGTCGCGCCGTTCCGCCGCCGCGAGGCCCCCGGCGGCGGCCGCTCCCCCGTGCAACTCGTCCACCGCGTCCGCCTGTTCGGGATCCAGCGGCCGGGGCCGGAAGTACGAGACGCCCTGGAGCCGGGAGAAGGTCATCGGGATCAGGCCCAGCGCGAGCGCCCCGAGGCCGATGGCCAGCGCACTGCCGGTCAGTTGGGGAACCGACATGGCGAAAATCCAGATCATGAACAGGGCTCCGCCGAGCGGCCACAGCCCGATGAAGAGGAAGGTGCCCACGGACCTGAACAGCACCTTGCGGTAGGCAGCGACGACCGACAGGCCGGCGAGGGCGTAGTAGAAGGCGATGTGCAGGCCGATGCCGCTGACGGCGTCCCGTACGAACTGCGCGCCGGAGCCGGCCGCGGCGGAGACGGTGACGAACAGGAGCGCCACGGCGGCCACGGTGGCCGTGGCGACGGAGGGCGTCTGCCAGTCGCGGTGGATGCGGCCGAACACGGCGGGCACGGTGCGGTCGCGGCCCATGGCGAAGAGCGTGCGGGTCGCCTGGAGGAGGCTCGTCTCCAGGGTGGCGACCATGGACAGCACGACGGCGAGGACGAGCAGCCGGCCGCCCCAGCCCGGCCAGACGGCGTCGCCGAGCACGGAGAGGAAGCCGTCGGGGTTCTTCCGTACCGCGTCCGCACCGATGAGGATGTTGGTGGCGATGGTGAAGACGACGAAGACCGCGAAGGAGACCACGACACCGATCAGGCCGCCGAGGCCGAAGGAGCGGCGACCGGTGCGGGTCTCCTCGTTGAGGTTGCTGGAGACGTCCCAGCCCCAGTAACTGACGCCCGCTATCAGCGCGCCGGCGACGAAGCTGTGCGACGCGTCGAAGTGCCCGAAGCCGAACCAGGAGAGCGAGAAGTCCGCCGCGTTCCCGTCCTTGGCCAGGGCGGCGACGGCGAAGGCCAGGAGCAGCGCGAGCTGGACACCGGCGAGGATCCGGCGGGCGTACGGGCTGATCCGGGCGCCCTGCGCCACCACGCCCGCCATGAGCAGGAACCAGCCGGCGCCGACGGCCGTGGCCAGGCCGGTGTTCGCGGCCAGGTCCGGGCTGATGAGGGCGAGCGTGGCACTGCCGGCGGGGAGGGTGGCGGAGACGAGGAAGGCCGTCGCGGCGACGACCAGGGCCCAGCCGCTGAGGAAGCCGAGGAAGGGGTGGAGGGCCCGCGCCACCCAGGCGTAGCTCGCCCCGGCGTTGACGTCGAGGCGTCCGAGGTGGCGGAAGGCCAGCGCGATGCCGACCATCGGTATGGCGCAGTACAGGAGCACCGCGGGGCCGGCGACGCCGACGGTGGCGACGAGTACCGGGAGGGTCGCGGCGACGGTGTACGCCGGCCCGCAGCCCGCGACCGCCATGACCACGGAGTCGAACGTCCCCAGAGAACCGGCTCGCAGGCCACCTCCGTATCTACCGGCCCGCTTGCCCACTGACTCTCCCTCTTCACCACCACGTACAGGTGCATGATCATGCACACGGCAGGAGGAAGGCACAAGCCTTACTGGTCGGTTTCTTTGGTGAACATCCCATTCGGAGGCGCACTTCATCCGCATCGACGATCCGGTGCTTCGGATTTCGTTGTACGGGACCAGTCTGATGCGGGGTGTCCGATCTGCGGGGTGTCAGGATCCCTTCCGCAGGTGGCGCCAGACCGCCTTGGCCGCGTTGTGGCCGGACATGCCGTGCACGCCGGGGCCGGGCGGGGTCGCCGAGGAGCAGAGGAAGACGGCCGGATGGCTGGTCGAGTACGGGGCCAGGGAGAGCTTGGGGCGCAGCAGGAGCTGGAGCCCGGTGGCGGCCCCGCAGGCGATGTCCCCGCCGACGTAGTTGGGATTGCGGGCGGCGAGCTGCGGCGGGCCGGCCGTGGCGCGGGCGAGCACCAGATCGCGGAAGCCGGGGGCGAAGCGCTCCAGTTGGCGTTCGACGGCGTCGGTGAGGTCGCCGTCCCAGCCCGACGGGACGTGCCCGTAGACCCAGAAGGTGTGCTTGCCCTCGGGCGCCCGCCCCGCATCGACCAGGCTCGGCTGCGCGGCGATGAGGAAGGGGGTGCGCGGAGCCCGCCCGCTGGAGGCCAGCTGCAGGGCGGCGTCGATGTCGCGGGTGCGCGGGCCGACCTGGACGGTGCCGGCCCGGCGCGCCTCCTCGGCGGTCCAGGGGACGGGGCCGTCCAGGGCATAGTCCAGCTTGAACACGGAGGCGCCGTAGCGGTAGCCGTCGTACACCCGGCCCAGGCGCGCGATACGGGCCAGCGCGGTCGGCGAGGTGTCGAAGACGTACGCCCTGGCCGGCGGGAGGTCGTCGAGCCGCTTGACCTCGAAGCCGGTGTGGACGGCGCCGCCGAGGTCGCGCAGGTATCCGGCGAGGGCGTCGGAGATGGACTGCGAGCCGCCGCGCGGCATCGGCCAGCCGCCGGCGTGCGCGGCGAGGGCGAAGACCAGGCCGACGGCACCGGTGCCGATCCCTCCCAGCGGGGCGATGACGTGCGCGACGAGCCCGGCGAACAGGGCGCGCGCCCGGTCGTCCCGGAAGCGGCTCAGCAGCCAGGTGGACGGCGGGAGCCCGGCCAGCCCGAAGCGGGCGAGGGTGATCGGGTCACGGGGCAGGGCGGTGCCCGGCAGGGACATGAAGTCCCGGGCCAGGGTGTCCCATTTGCCGAGGAACGGCTCCACCAGGCGTCGGTACGCGCCCGCGTCGCGCGGCCCGAAGGACGCGGCCGTCTCCGCCACGGAGCGGGAGAGCACGGCGGCGGTGCCGTCATCGAAGGGGTGCGCCATGGGCAGCGGGGCGTGCAGCCACTCCAGCCCGTACCGCTTCAGGGGCATGGTGGCGAAGACCGGCGAGCCGGCCCCGAGCGGGTGCACGGCCGAGCAGGGGTCGTGCCGGAAGCCGGGGAGGGTGAGCTCCTCGGTCCGGGCTCCGCCGCCGACGGTGTCCGCGGCCTCGAAGACGGCCACCGAGAAGCCGCGCCGGGCCAGTTCGACGGCGGCGGTCAGCCCGTTGGGCCCGGCCCCCACCACGACCGCATCGAGAATCGACGGCACTTGCGACTCCTTCGTCCGGCGGCGCCACCGCCCCCAGGGTATTGCGCTTGTCCATACGCGCTATAGGTGAAGGCTCACTCTCCCCTGAGCAGCTCTCGGATCCGTACCGCGGTGGCGTCGTCCCGGCCCACCGCGAAGGGAAGCGCGTTGTCCCGGTCCACCCGGAAGGGGACACGGTCCACGGTGCTCTGCGCGCCACCCGCCTCCGCGACCAGGAGCAGCCCGGCCGCGTGGTCCCAGGCCGAGGGCCAGGTGAAGGCCAGGCCGTCCATCTCGCCACGGGCCACCCGCAGGTACTCCAGCCCGGCCGAACCGCACGGGCGGGGGGCCACTCCGGGCACCTCCAGGCGCGCCAGCGACCGCCGGTCGTCCTCGGAGGTGTACAGCGGGTGCGCGATGGCCACGCGCAGGTCCGCGCCCGGCTCCGGCGAACCGCTGAGGACGCGCACGCCGTTGACGTACGCGCCCTGCCCGCGCACGGCGGTGGCCATCTCCTCCAGCGCCGGGGCGAAGGTCCAGGAGGCGAGTATCTCCCCGCGGTGCGCGAGCGCGACGAGCGTGCAGAACGCCGGGTCGCCGTGCACGAACTGCCGGGTCCCGTCGACCGGGTCCACGATCCACACGGGGGCGTCCTCGCGCAGCGCCCCGTACGCCGTCGGGTCGGCGTGCACCGCTTCCTCGCCGACCACCGCCGAGCCGGGCAGCAGTCGGGTCAGCTCGGCCGTGAGGTACTCCTCGGCCTTGCGGTCGGCGGCGGTCACCAGATCGTGCGGGCCGCTCTTCTGGTCCACCTCGTGCTCGGCGAGCCGGCGGAATCTCGGCATGATCTCGATCGCCGCCGCCTTGCGGACGGCCTCGTCGACGGCTGACAGGTCATGGGCGAGGAATGGTTCGATCATGCCTCCAGCAAAGCACGACCAGCTGACAATCCCCACCGACGGACCCGGCCGCGGGCCCGGTCGGACCGGAACCCGGGTCACCTCCTGGGGGGGGCGCCCCCTGCCCGCGCCAGACCGGCCGGGACCTGGCATTCCCCGCTCCCCCGCCTGCGTTCACGGCTACGCGCCGTCCGACGTACCCTGCGGGGCAAGGTGCTCGGACTCGCCGTCGACGGCGAGCCGCTGCTGCGGGTCGAGGTGCTCGAAGGCTCCGTCCTGGCCCTGCGGCGCGACGGCGGCATGGTTGTCCGCGAGGGCCGGGACCGCGCCCAGCGCGGTCAGGGCGAAGGCTGCGGTGGCGGCTATGGCTGCGGCTCTGGCGTTCACGGTGGTCCCCCCCGGATCCGGCCGGCCCTCGGGCGGGCAGGCTCGGGGACCAGGCTGTCAGGCGCGGGCGGCGTCCTGCAACAGAGTCGGGGCGATCTCCTGGGCTCGGGGCTCCGGGCACGGGGTCGGGGCTCGGGGCTCCGGGTCGGGGGCCGCCCGCTTCCGTTGTCCGGCGCGGTGGGGCCTACCGGTCGGCGCCGTCTTACGGGCCCGGCCTCGCGGACGCCAGCACCCGCCCGACCGGGGCCGCCGCCGACCGCACGGACTCCGTTCCTTGCCCGGGCCGCCCCGTATAGCGGACCGCGAAGAGGTCGGCGCCGCGCAGGACGGTCAGCTCGATGAAGTGGACGCCCTGGACACCCAGGCCGTCGGGCCCGTAGGAGTGCGTGACGAGGTAGGCGGCGTCCCCGATCCCGGTCTGTTCCTCGTACCCGTCCGGACCGGGCGGACCGCCCGACGGACCTCTCCGATCACGCCGAACCCCCGCCTTGCTGCCCGCGGCCCGCGCCCGGTACTGGTCCCGGGCCCGCACCGGCGCCGCGGCGCAGGAGGCGCCGATGAGATAGGGCGTACAGCCGTCGAAGCGCACGAGACCGAATTCCAGCGCCGCCGGGTCCCCGGCCGCCGGGGCGCCGCTCACGATCCGGCAGTCCGCCCGGAAGTTCCTGGGATCCGATCGTCCCGGCCGCATCCGGCCCTGGCTGTCCCGCGCGTCGACGGCGTCGGGCACCAGCCGGTGGATCACCGAGCTGTCGACCACCGTGCACAGCCCTTCGGCGAGGTACGGAGCCCTGCTCCAACTGCCCGTCAGGGAGAGGACGTTCACCGCCAGGAGCGCCAGGCACACGAAGCCGGTGTACACGGACATCACGACCAGGGCGCGCCGCGCCCCGGTCCGACCCGTGTCCGCGCCCTTGCTCCTGCTCCTGCCCCTGCCCCTGCCCCTGCCCCTGGAACGATGCGTCCCCATCCGGGCAGCATAGGTCGGCCGGGACCCCACCGGAACGGTCAGCGATCCCCGGGGTCCAGCTCGCGCAGGACGGCCCGGCCCGCCGCGCGGTGCCCGGCGGCCGCGGCCGGGTCGGTCGCGTCGAGCACGATCGCGATGCCCTCGTGGGCCAGCGCTTCCTCGTACCGGTTCCCGAGCCGCGGGGCCAGCTCCAGCGCCTGCCGGTGCAGCCGCAGAGCCTCCTCGGGCAGGCCGGCGAGCCGGCAGGTCTCGGCGTAGCCGTTGAGGAAGTGGATCTTCCAGTGCTCCTCGAACAACTCGTCCAGCAGCGCGAACGCCTGCCGGTGACCGGCCAGCGCCTCCTCGTAGCGGCCCATGTGACGCAGCGCGACGCCCAGGCAGTTGAGGCACCACGCCTCGTTGTTCATGTGCCCGTCCTCGCGGGCCAGCTCCAGCGCCCGGTGCAGGTGCTCCACCGCCTCGTCGGGCGCCTCGGCGGCGATGGCCACGCCCAGGGTGATCCGCGCCGTCAGCGTCGGCGGCCACGCGGGGTCCGGGTGGGGAACGGCCAGCACCTCACGCGCCCGCCGCGCCGCCTCCTCGCGGTGCCCCAGCTGGAGCATCGCCCAGGCCTGCGAAGCCGCCGCATGGGCCACGCCCGTCGGGCAGCCGATCTGTTCGAACAACTTCCCGGCGAGGCCGAAGAGTTCGAGCGGCTCCTCGACACTCCCCTCGTCCCAGCTCAAATATCCCCGCCGCATGGCCAGTTCGGCCTCGAACCGCACGTCTCCCGCCCGGGACACCTGGAGTTCGGCCGCTTCGTACGCGGCGCTCGCCTCCGCCATCCGGCCCGCGTTGTAGCGCGCGAAGCCCAGGTCGCTGTGTGCCTCGGCCAGTTGCAAAGGATCGCCCAGGCGCTGGGCGGCCACCAGCGACCGCTCGAAGAGGGAGTTGAGGTGGGTGGTGCCGCAGCGCCGGGCGAAGTACGCCCGTAGGAAGCGCGGGAGCTCGCACACGTGCACGTCCGCCCCGATGGCGACCGCCATCTCGAACGCGGCGATCATCGCCTCGTACTCGGCGACGAGCCAGGCGAGGGCCGCGTGCTTGTCCTCGAACCGGGGCAGCTCGGCCGGCGGCCGGCCCGCGGTGACCGACCGGCCGGGCGACAGGACCGGTATCGCGGCGTCGGCGGCCGCGGCCGCGTGCACGTAGTAGTCGAGGAAGCGCCCGAGCGCCCGGCCCCGCTCGGCCCGCGCATCCTGTTGCTCACCGGCCCGGCGCGCGTGCTCGTGGACCAGGTCGTGCAGCCGGTAGCGGCCCGCCGTCGGCTGCTGGACCAGGTGCGCGTCGAGCAGGTCCTCGAGCATCGCCCGTGCGCTCGGCAGCGGTACGTCGGCCAGGGCGGCGGCCGCGTACTCGTCGAAGGAGGTACCGGGCAGCAGACCCAGCATCCGGAACAACCGGGCCTGGCTCCGGTCCAACTGCTTGACGGACATGGCGAACGCGGCGTCGAACTCGCTCGCGCCCTGCGACAGCCGCTCGACGAGGATGCCCGCGGTCCAGCCCGGCCGGTGGCGCAGCCGGGCCGCGGCGAGCCGCAGGGCCAGCGGCAGGTGGCCGCACAGCCGCAGCACCTCGGCGGCGGACTCCGGATCCCGGCCGAGCCGCCCGTCGGGGCCGCCGGGGTCGCCGCTGGCACGGGCCAGCAGTTCCGCGCTCTCCTCGGGGCTCAGCACGTCCAGCGACACCGGGGGCACCCCGTCCAGGCCCAGCAGCCGGTTGCGGCTCGTGATCAGGGCGACGGAGGGGCCGGCGCCGGGCAGCAGCGGGCGGACCTGGTCGGCGTCGGCGGCGTTGTCGAAGACCACGACGGCCCGCCGTCCGGCCAGCTCCGCCCGCCAGCAGGCGGCCAGTTGTTCGATGCCCTCCTGCGGGACCTTCTCGGACGGCACGCCGAGGGCTCCGAGGAGCATCCGCAGCGCGGAGTCGGGACCGAGCGGCTCCCGTCCCTCCGTGAACCCGTGCAGGTCCACGTAGAGCTGCGCGTCCGGATAATCGGCGGCGAGCCGATGTGCGGCGTGCACGGCCAAGCAGGTCTTCCCGACGCCGGCCATGCCGTCGACGGCGACCACCTGATGTCTCTCCACCGCGCCGAGCACGGCGGCGAGTTGATCCACGCGTCCGGTGAAGTCGGTTACGTCGCGCGGCAGATCGTTGCGGGGCCGCGGCTGGGCCTGCCGACTGGCCTTCGGGGGCGCCGGCAACGGGTTCGAGGACCGCTCCCACAGGGGCCGCAGGGGACGCGGATCACGCTTCACGACCCGGCAGAGGGCGATCACCGCGGGCCAGGGCGGCACGGTCTGCCCACTGAGGTAGCGCGAGAGCGAGGAGGAACTGAGCCCGGCGTCCCTGGCCAGGGCCCGCACGCCGAGCCCGGACAGCTGCTGGAGCAGCCGCAGCCGGGCGGCCAGCTCCTCCCGCGGGTCACCGCTCGCCGTGCGCCGTTCCACGTCCACCGCTTCCCCCGCTCCCCGGCGTCCCCGCACCTCTGTCCCGCCGCGCCAGAAGTATTCCGGCCGCTTTCTCCGCTGGTCAAGGCTGATCCGACTGTCCCGGCCCGTCCCACGGCCGTCGTCGTGCGCGGCCGGAACGGCTGTCATGGAGTCACACCCCGGGGAGCACGGGGCACGGAAGAGCGACGAAGCGACGAAGCGACGAAGCGACAAGAGGAGCGAACCATGATGCAGTCCCGCATGCGAAACCCCGCCGTCGTCCTGGCCGACGCGATGCGGCCCATCCAGGAGATCATCAAAGCCGTGCACTCCGGCGGCGTGGACGGTCAGACCCTGGAGCTGGTCCACCTGCGGGTCAGCCAGATCAACGGCTGCAGCGCCTGCGTCGACGGCGGCACCAAGACGGCCCGCAAGGCGGGTGTGAGCGAGGAGCGCCTGGCCACGGTCGTCGCCTGGCGCGAGGCCCCGTACTTCACCGACGAGGAGCGCGCGGCCCTCGCCCTGGCCGAGGCCGCGACCCGGCTGGCCGACCGTCCCGACCCGGTGAGCGACGAGGTCTGGGACACGGCCGCCACGTACTTCGACGAGAAGCAGCTGGCCGCGATCGTACTGATGGTCGGCGTCACCAACCTGTTCAACCGCCTGAACGCCACGACCCGGCAGATCGCCGGCGCGTGGGGCTGAGCCCGGCACAGCCCCACATAGCCCCGCAGAGCCCCGCAGAGCCCCGCAGAGCCCCCCGCACGACGGTGCCACGAACGAACCGATCCGCAACCCGGAAGGAACCCGAGATGACCGCCAGGCAGAAGCCCGCCACCGGCAAGTCCTCCGCCACCGACACGACGTCCGAGCGGTTCACGGACGAGGAGCGCGACGCGATGAAGGAGCGCGCGAAGGAGCTGAAGGCCTCCGCACGCCGCATGTCGCGCACCGAGAGGGCGGCCGAGGAGGAAGCCGCCGTTCTCGCGAAGATCGCCGAAATGCGGGACGCGGACCGGGTCATGGCCGAACGCATCCACGGGATCGTCACGGCGAACGCCCCGGACCTCGCGCCGAAGCTCTGGTACGGCATGCCCTCGTACGCCAGGGACGGCAAGGTCGTCTGCTTCTTCCAGAGCGCGGAGAAGTTCAAGGCCCGCTACGCCACCCTCGGCTTCAGCGACCAGGCCCACCTCGACGAGGGGTCCATGTGGGCCACCTCGTACGGCCTGACGCGGCTGACCCCGGCCGACGAGGTCCGGATCGCCACCCTGGTGAAGAAGGCAGCGAACTGACCCCCTCCTCGGTGGGCGGCCCTCTCCCCTGCGGTGATGACGTCCCGGCCGGCCCGATGTGTCCGGGCAGCGCCGGGGGCGTCACCCCCGAGGGGCAGGGAGCCGGACGCGGGTGTCAGTCGGACTGCTCGGCGGTCCTCTCCAGGGCGGTCGTGAAGTCCGCGGCGACTGACGCGGCCAAAGGCGGTTGAGGCGTGAGACCGGTGAGGGCGCCCTCCCTCGCCACTCCCCTCGCCGTCCTCACGGGCATGACCGAGCGCTACCAGGGACGACTGGCCGAAGACGGTGCCGCTCATCCGCGCCTCCGGCCTGCCATCAGGACCACGTACACGACGAGTGACACGCCGAGTCCGACGGCCCAGCCGTAGTCCGCGAGCGGTTTGAGCAGCGGGATGATGCCGTCGGTGGGGAACGGGCCCGCCTTGTCGCCCTTCGCGTCGAGGGTCGAGTACGAGCCGCCCACGGCGAGCGCCCCGCCGACCGCGAAGGCCGCGACCGCCCGCCAGTTCCACCCGGCGGCGTACCAGTAGCCGCCGCCTGCCAGGTACAGGTCCGGGAGGTGCAGCACGGTACGGCGGATGATCCAGTAGTCGGCGATCAGGATCCCGGCGATCGTGCCGAGGAGACCGCCGACCACGCCGAGCCAGGTGAAGATGTACAGCTCGGGCGTGGAGGTGAGTTTCCACGGCATGACGAGGACGCCGACGACACCCGTGATGAGCGCTCCCCTACGGAAGTTGATGACCTTGGGCGCCAGGTTCGCGAGGTCGTACGCGGGTGAGACGACGTTCGCGGCGATGTTCACGGAGATCGTCGCGACGAAGACGGTGACGAGGGCGAAGAGCAGGCCGAAGACGTTGTCGGTCTTGGCGGCCAGTTCGACGGGGTCCCAGATCGCCGCGCCGTAGACCTTCTGCGAACCGGCCGTCACCAGAACGGAGATGAGGGCGAAGGCCGTCATCGTGGTGGGCAGGCCGAGGGTCTGGCCCCAGACCTGGGCACGCTGGCCCTTACCGAAGCGTGTGAAGTCCGGGATGTTGAGCGACAGGGTGGACCAGAAGCCGATCATGCCCATCAGGCCCGGGAAGAAGACCTTCCAGAAGTCCACGCCCCAGCCGACCTTCGACGGCTCGTGCAGCAGCGGGCCGAAGCCGCCCGCCTTGTTCGCGATCCAGACCAGCAGGACGACGGCGCCGACGAGGACGAAGGGAGCGGCCCAGTTCTCGAAGCGGCGCAGGGCCTCCATGCCCCGGTGGATGATGGCGAGTTCGAGCGCCCAGAAGATGACGAAGCACAGCCAGAGGGTCCACGGGTAGCCGCCGACCTCGGACGCGTCGCCCCACCCCCCGAAGATCTTCCCGAGGAGCACGAAGATGCCCTGCCCGCCGATCCACGTCTGGATGCCGAACCAGCAGCAGGCCACCGCGGCACGCACCATGGCTGGCAGATTCGCTCCACGTATCCCGAACGAGGCGCGGGCCAGGATCGGGAACGGGATGCCGTACTTGGGTCCGGCATGCCCGGTCAGCAGCATCGGCAGCAGCACGATCACGTTGGCGAGCGCGATGGTGAGCACGGCCTGTTTCCAGTCCATGCCGAGCGCGACCAGGCCGGAGGCCAGGGTCCAGGACGGGATGCAGTGGGCCATGCCGATCCACAGGGCCACGAAGTTGTACGTGGTCCATTGCCGGCGGGCGACCGGTACGGGCAGCAGGTCGTCGTTGACGAAGCGGTGGTCGGGAAGGCGGGTGGCCGGCGGGAGTTCGACGCGTCCCGCCGGGTCGGTTATGGGTCCTTCGGGCGGGACGGTCGCGGTCATGCTGCGGGGCCTTTCAGCTGCCGGTGCGGACGGTCGTGGCGGTCGTGCCGGTTGTGCCGGTCGTGCCGGTCGTGCCGGAGACGGCGGTCATGGCGGTCATGGCGGTCACGGCAGTCATGCCGGTCATGGCGTGAGCGCCGGGATGATCTGCGCGCCGTAGGCGTCGATCACCGCTTCCTTGGCGTCGTGCATGTCGTAGACCGCGAACTGGTCCACCCCCAGGCCACGCAGTGCCTTCAGCTTCTCGATGTGGACCTCGGCCGGGCCGATCAGGCAGAACCGGTCGACCACCTCGTCCGGCACGAACGCCGTGTCGGGGTTGTCGGCGCGCCCGTGGTGGGAGTAGTCGTAGCCCTTGCGGGCCTTGATGTACGCGGTGAGGGCCTCGGGAACCATGCCGGAGTGCTCGCCGTAACGGGAGACGAGGTCGGCGACGTGGTTGCCGACCATGCCGCCGAACCAGCGGCACTGCTCACGGGCGTGCGCGAGGGCCTGCGGCGAGTCGTCGGCGGTGACATAGGCGGGCGCGGCGACACAGATCCTGATCGCGGCGGGGTCGCGTCCGGCCTCCACCGCCGCGGCGCGCACCGCCTTGACCATCCACTCCGTCAGATACGGGTCGGCGAGCTGGAGGATGAACCCGTCCGCCTTCTGCCCGGCCAGGGCCAGCGCCTTGGGCCCGTAGGCGGCCATCCATACCGGGAGCTTCCCGTCCGTGACCCAGGGGATGCGGATCGGGTTGCCGTCGACCTGCGCCTCGCGGCCTTCCGCCAGGTCCCGGATGACGTCGATGGCCTCCCCCAGCCGGGCCAGGGTGTTCGGAGCGCGGCCGGCCACCCGCATCGCCGAATCGCCGCGCCCGATGCCGCAGACCGTACGGTTGCCGAACATGTCGTTGAGGGTGGCGAAGGTGGAGGCGGTGACCTCCCAGGTGCGGGTGCCCGGGTTGGTGACCATCGGTCCGACGTGCAGTTTCTGCGTGTTGGCCAGGATCTGGCTGTAGATGACGAAGGGTTCCTGCCAGAGCACGGCGGAGTCGAAGGTCCAGCCGTAGCGGAAGCCGTTGCGTTCGGCGCGCTTCATGAGGCTGACGACCTGGGAGGCGGGCGGGTCGGTTTGCAGGACGAGGCCGAAGTCCATGCATGGCTCCTAGCTGCTGCGTGCGGGCTTACGGCTTACGGTTTACGGCTTACAAGTACTGGCAAGTGGAGCGGTGGATGAAGGCCCCGTGGCCGGCCCGGCCGGTGAACTCGCGCCGGTCGATGACCAGTTCGCCGCGCGAGAGCACGGTGTCGACGCGTCCGGTGATCCGCTTGCCCTCGTACGCCGAGTAGTCCACGTTCATGTGGTGCGTCTCGGCGGAGATGACCTGCTCGGCGTGCGGATCGTAGAGGACGATGTCGGCGTCGGAGCCCGGCGCGATGGTGCCCTTCTGCGGATAGAGGCCGAACATCCGGGCCGGGGTCGCGCAGGCGATCTCGATCCAGCGGCGGCGGCTGATGTGCCCGTCCAGGACGGCCTGGTGGAGCAGGTCCATCCTGTTCTCCACCCCCGGAAGCCCGTTCGGGATCTTCGAGAAGTCCCCGCGGCCCAGCTCCTTCTGACCGCGGAAGCAGAACGGACAGTGGTCGGTGGAGACCACCTGGAGGTCGTTCGTCCGCAGGCCCCGCCACAGCGCCGCCTGGTGCTCGCGCGGGCGCAGCGGGGTGGAGCAGACGTACTTGGCGCCCTGGAAGTCCGGCTCCTCCAGGTTGTCGGTGGACAGGAACAGGTACTGGGGGCAGGTCTCCCCGAACACCGGCAGACCCTTGTCCCGCGCGGCGGCCAGCTCGGCCACGGCCTCCTCCGCCGAGACGTGGACGACGTAGAGCGGGGCGCCCGCGACCCGGGCGAGCTGGATCGCCCGATGGGTGGCCTCGGCCTCCAGGAGCACCTTGCGGACCTCGCCGTGGTGACGGGGGTCGCTCTCCCCGCGCGCCAGGGCCTGCTCGATCAGCACGTCGATCGCGATGCCGTTCTCGGCGTGCATCATGATCAGCCCGCCGTTGCCGGAGGCCTTCTGCATGGCGCGCAGGATCTGCCCGTCATCCGAATAGAAGACCCCCGGGTACGCCATGAACAACTTGAACGAACTCACGCCTTCTTCGACGAGTCCATCCATTTCCTTGAGCGTGCGTTCGTTGACGTCCGACACGATCATGTGAAATGCGTAGTCGATCGCGCATTGGCCGTCGGCCTTGGCGTACCAGGCGTCCAAGCCGGCGCGGAGCGACCGCCCTTGTGACTGCACCGCGAAATCGATGATCGTCGTCGTCCCGCCCCATGCGGCGGCTCGCGTCCCGGTCTCGAACGTGTCCGACGCGGAGGTGCCACCGAACGGCAGCTCCATGTGCGTGTGTGCGTCGACCCCGCCCGGAATCACATACTTGTGGGCGGCATCGATCACACGGTCGGCAGTCCAGTCCTGGCTGCCCGTGGTCGCCATCGCCACGACGCGGCCGTCCTCGATCAGAACGTCCGCATGCAACTCTTCGGCAGCAGTGATCACGAGGCCACCGGTAATGAGAGTTCTGGTCATACCTGAGAAATCCCTTCCCGTCGGAATGCGGGACTTGGAGGGCCGCCGACCGGGACACCGCGATGAAGGCGGCGTACCGGTCGGCGGCAGAAGCGGGTGTAACGACGCCGACAACCGTCCGTCACGCCGCCGTGCGTTGCGTCGTTCACCCCGCGACGCGGACGCGTTCGCCCCGTGACACGGGCGGGCGAGGCTAGTTGAGGCCGCGCAGGGCCCCGGCGAGGATGTCGGCGCCCTCTTCCGCCTCGGCGACGGTCAGGGAGAGCGGCGGCGCGATGCGCAGCACGCTCGTGTTGTGGCCGCCGCCCTTGCCGAGCAGCAGGCCGCCGGCGCGGGCGGCCTCCAGTACGGCGGCGGCCGCGTCCGGGTCGGCCCGGTCGGTGCCGGGCTTGGTGAGCTCCAGTCCGGCCATCAGGCCCCGGCCGCGGACCTCCCGTACGGCGGGCACGGTCGCGGCGATGGCACGCAGGCGCTCCAGCAGCAGGCCGCCGACGCGGCGGGCGTTGCCCGGGAGGTCGTGTTCCAGCAGGTACGCGAGGTTCGCGACGCCGGCCGCCATGGTGACGGGCGAACCGCCGAAGGTGGAGATGGAGTTGGAGTCGAGGCAGTTCATCACCTCGGCGCGGGCCACGACCCCGCCGATGGACATGCCGTTGCCGATGCCCTTGGCGAAGGTGAGGATGTCCGGCGGGCCGTTCTGGGCGTGGGCCTGCCAGCCCCAGAAGTGTTCGCCGGTACGGCCCCAGCCGGTCTGCACCTCGTCGCTGATCCAGAGGATGCCGTGGCGGTCGAGGACCTCGCGGAAGGCCCCGTAGAGCCCGTCCGGCGGGGAGGTGAAGCCGCCGACGCCCTGGATCGGTTCGGCGATGAGCGCGGCGAGACCGCCGCGGGCCTGGCCGAGGACGTCTTCGAGGTCGGCGACGCAGGCCGCGGTGAAGTCGGCGTCGTTCAGGTGCGCGAAGGGCCCGCGGGAGCGGACGGCGCCGTGCACGTAGTACGTCTGGAGCGGGGAGAGGCTCGTCGGGGACCAGCTCCGGTTGCCGGTGATCGAGACGGTGGAGAAGGACCGGCCGTGGTAGCTGTTGCGCATCGCCAGGATCTGGTTGGAACGGCGGTACGTCGTCGCGAGCAGCAGGGCGGTGTCGTTGGCCTCGGTGCCGGAGGTGGTGAAGAAGACCCGGGCGTCCGGGATTCCCGACAACGCGGCGACCCGCTCGGCCAGTTCGATCATCGGCCGGTTCAGGTACAGGGTGGAGGAGTGGATGATCCGCCCGGCCTGTTCGGAGACGGCCTTGGTGACCTCGGGCAGGGCGTGTGCGGTCATCGTGGTGAGGATGCCGCCGAAGAAGTCCAGGTAGCGGTTGCCGTCGGCGTCCCAGACGTGGCGGCCTTCGCCGTGGGTGAGCTCGATGGGGCGGTCGTAGTAGAGCGCGAGCCAGTCGGGCAGTACGGTGCGGTGGCGGTTGTGCAGGGGGATCGGGTTGGTCACGGCTGTACGAGCCCTCCGTAGGCGTCGGGGCGGCGGTCGCGGTAGAAGGCCCACTGGTCGCGGACCTCCTTGATCAGGTCGAAGTCGAGGTCGCGGATGAGGAGTTCCTCCTCCTTGTCACTGGCGACCTCCCCGACGAACTGGCCGCGGGGATCGACGAAGTAGCTGGTGCCGTAGAAGTCGTTGTCCCCGTACTCCTCCTGGCCGATGCGGTTGATGGCCGCGATGAAGTACTCGTTCGCGACGGCCGCGGCGGGTTGTTCCAACTGCCAGAGGTGGGCGGAGAGTCCGCGGTGGGTGGCGGACGGGTTGTAGACCAACTGGGCTCCGGCGAGACCGAGTTGGCGCCAGCCCTCGGGGAAGTGCCGGTCGTAGCAGATGTAGACGCCGATGCGGCCGACCGCGGTGTCGAAGACGGGCCAGCCGAGGTTGCCCGGACGGAAGTAGTACTTCTCCCAGAATCCCTTGACCTGGGGGATGTGGTGCTTGCGGTACTTGCCGAGGTAGCTGCCGTCGGCGTCGATGACGGCGGCGGTGTTGTAGTAGAAGCCCTCGGCCTCCAGCTCGAAGACCGGTACGACGATCACCATGCCGGTCTCGCGGGCGAGGGCCCGCATCCGCTGGACGGTGGGGCCGTCGGGTACGGCCTCGGCCCAGCGGTAGTGCTCGGGCTCCTGGACCTGGCAGAAGTAGGGTGCGTTGAAGACTTCCTGGAAGCCGATGATCTTCGCGCCCTGGGCAGCGGCCCCGCGGGCGTGCTCCTCGTGTTTGGCGATCATCGATTCGGTGTCCCCGGTCCAGGTGGCCTGGACCAGTGCGGCGCGGACGACTTGGGCCATGAGCTGCTCCTCGCGACGGGTACGCCGGCTTCTACGCACGTAGAGGGCTGCACGGCTGCGCGTAGGGAGTTGAAGGTAGGCCTCGCTACAGCGCGGGGCAAGACCGCCGTGCGCGGTTGGAGTAGTCGATCAAGTTATGCCCCGGATGGCGGCGGATGCGTCGGCGATGCGCCGTGGATACGTCGCCACGTGATCGTTTGCGGTCAGGGGACGGGCAGCTTCGCGACGCGCAGGGCGTGCAGCAAGTCCCGGTGGTGGGACCCCGAGAGGGCTTCGGCCGCGCGGAGCAGCCGGGGCGCGAACCACCCCGGGTCCCGGCGGGCGAGCCGGGCCGACTCCTCGGCGGTACGCACCCGGACGAAGGCCGCGAGGAGCGCGTCGGCCTCGCGGGAGCGGCCGGCCTCGCCGAGCACGAGGGCCGCCTCGGCGATCTCCGCCGCCGGGCGGGCCGCGCCCTGGCGCAGCAGGGCTTCGCAGTCGGCCGGGCCG